>JAUQXU010000342.1 GCA_030837935.1 Candidatus Brocadia sp. | reverse complement strand
GTCCTTTATGGGATCAAGTAACTGATATGAATAAGAAAAAAGCGGCCGCAGTAATGCCTCGGTGATAATATTAAGTTTAATATCCTTCGGATTATGATGATTCAATTCTTCAAACTTGATAGTAACCTCGTCTTCTCTATCAAGCGAATTTTTGGGAATTTCTATCGTTGTGGAATAGGATTTTGTGCTTCCTGTGTCTATTTTCCCAAGGATAAACTCGATCTTGTCGAAAAGTCCGTTTTTACTCGAAGATATACCCCGCACCTGGTACAAGGGTGTTTCTCCAACATTTGCCACATGTATGGTAAGAGTAATCTTATCACCCGCCTTCACTCGTCTGTTTGTGGGATTGACAGAAAAAGAGGCGTTTGCCTTTGCCGTTCCCGTACTGGTGCCCGTGGACCAATCAATATCTAATTTTTGAAGCGCCAAGGCAATTTTCTTTTCTTCTGACCGGGCTGTTTCTTCTATGACAGGAGAAGAGTTTTGTAAAAAATTTCCCCGTTGCCAGGCATTAGTTTTGGCAAGTAATTTCCTGGCAAAGATGACATGAAAATCAGTATTAAAGTCGGGTAGTTTGTACGGATCTTCCGCCTCTTCTTCTGATTCTTCGGTTTTATCCTTATCCTTTTCCTTGGTTTCTAGATAATATTTAAGAATGGCAAACGGAGTTTCATCTTTACGATGTTCGTCAAGATGCTGCTTGAGATCTTCCTCACGAAGGGCAACAATGCCGCGAAAGAGATTAATATTGTCCTTTGCAACGGTCACAGGAATGAGTTTAATATCCGGAGTAATGCCAACCGATTGAATATCCGTGGATAAAGGGGTAAGATATTTGGCAATGGTTAATTTTAATGCCGAACCATCCATGAGTTCAATGAGTTGTTGCACAGAACCCTTACCAAAGCTTCTGTCGCCCACTATTATAGCACGATCATTTTCTTTGAGCGCGCCGGCAACAATTTCCGCCCCTGAAGCGCTTCCCGCATCGACAAGCACTACGATCGGATAAGGGGCTTCGTCTGTATCGGTTTTTCTGGCTTCTGCTACCTCTCTTGGATGGCCACTTGGACCAACGGTGATGACGATGTCGCCTCTCTCGAGAAATTTGTCTGCAACCTCTATGGCCTGATCTAACAGTCCCCCGGAGTTATTTCTCAAATCAACAATTAATCCCTTGAGTTTATCCGTGGACATTTTTAGTCGCTTTAAGTGTTCATTAAGGCATTGCGAGGTATCGTCCTGAAAGTTTCTTATTTTTATATAGCCCAAATTACCTTCCAAAGATGCGGATTCTACTGTTGGAATAACAATAATTTCCCGCTTTAGCGTGACCAGCTTGGATTGGGCAGCCTTATCAGTTAAAACTGAGAGCATAACCGTAGTTCCCGGGTCTCCACGCAATTTCCCAACGGATTCTGTAAGGTTCATGTTGACCGTGGACTCCCCATCAATCTCAATAATCCTGTCCCCCGCCTTCATACCAGCCCTCGCAGCAGGGGTGCCATCAATCGGTGATATTACTGTAAGTATGCCCTCTCGTGTGCCAACGACCATACCCAGACCGCCGAACTTGCCGGTAGTACCAATCTTGAATTCGTCAAACTCCTTCGGCGGCAGAATAATAGAGTGTGGGTCCAGTTTTGTGAGCATGCCATTGATTGCCGTGTATTCGAGGTCGCTGGCAGAAATGATTTCTGATGGTTGACGGTGTGTATTAATAAACGTAAGCGCGTCATGGAGGATTTCGACCATGTCCTTTGAGCGGTGAATTTTGGATAGATCAAACGTTTTCGATACATCGTCCACCGTTACCTTTTCGGTATTGGTATTTTCTGAAAAGTCCGCTAATACCTCAGGGATAATCCTTTCCTCCCACGAAAGGGCCTCTTTAAGCATTTCTACCGTTTTGATGCGTTCGGGATCCACATACAGCCTGTTGACATAGGAACTAACAATCCCCGGCAAACGAAACTTGTAGTTACGGTCCTCTTTTTCCGTCCGCTTTTCAAAACGAGGTTCCAAACCAAGGGTTGTATGAAGGCTTATAAAAAGGAAAGAGATAGAAAAGAAGGAAAGGAATAGAATCCGCAAGCGTGGAGAGGTAAATTTTGATTTCATAACGTCGCCCCTTTTGGCTAAAAAATGGTACTTATATAATTATTCACAGAAGAATAAAACACCCTTTTCCCTACTTAAGTAATCATGGGCGATGGATTTTTCATCTAGTTTTTATTCCAATGATAAAGTATAAAAAGATAAGAAATATTTATCAAGGAAATACTCATGGTATAATCTTACCCATAATCACCGCCTCCCGAGCGCCAGTGGCGTTCGGGATATTATTGGGGTTCCCAGAAATTGTTTCATTGGCAAGAATGGCAAAGGCAAGGGCTTCCTTAGCGGTGGATGCAATACCAAACGTGTTAATGGAATGTATCTTCATGGAGGGGGCAAATTCCTGGATCAAAAATTTTATAAGGGTATTATTGTGACTTCCTCCCCCCGAAAGTATCACTTCGGACAGGTGATGTTTTGGTAAAATCCATTGCTTATAACTATCTGCAATGGTGCGTGCTGTAAAGGCGGTAACTGTTGCCAGGATATCCGGGCCTTCGATACCGGAATGTGTGGCATCTTTGTAAAGATTATCCGCAAAAGGTCTTCCAAATTCTTCCCGTCCAGTGGTCTTTGGGGGTAGTTTTGATAAATACGGATGCGCAAGAAGGATGGCGAGGAGGTGCTCATCAACCTTTCCCTTCGCGGCTAATTTGCCCCCTTCGTCGAAATGAAATGCATCGTTTGTGATAAGCTCCGTAATGCGATCGATTACCATGTTGCCTGGACCTGTGTCGAAGGCAATAACGTCATGAATATTGCAATCACGGGGAAGAAAGGTAACGTTAGCAATTCCACCGATATTCTGCAAGGCACGACCCTTTTCTTTGTCCCGAAAGAGGATGTAATCTGCGCAAGGTACGAGAGGCGCTCCCTGACCCCCGGCCGCTATATCCCTCGGACGAAAGTCGGCAACTGTGGTAACGCCTGTCTCCTGGGCAATAACAGACGGCTCACCTATTTGAAGTGTCGAGCGAAGAAACGGCAAATACCATGTTTCTCTTTTAAAATCTTCTGTGTTTATTAGATTGCTATTGGACTTATTATTCCCGGGTTCTGGCTTCCGACTTCTGTCTTCTGTCTTTTCCGGAGCTGCCTGATTGGGCAGGTGATAGATTGTCTGTCCATGTGAGCCAATAAGGTCGATATCCGTAATAGCGATACGTGCTTTATTTGCAATAGATTTTGCTGCATCGGCAAATAGTTTTCCAAGGTAAAAATTTAACTGGCAAACCTTATCAACTCTACCAGTTCCAGGACTGCAGATCTCAAGAATGGCATTACGCGTGATATCTTCGTAAGGATAGGTCTCAAAGTCCAGAATGTTTATTTTTGTATGAATCCCATTCCCGGAGATTTCCACAAGACAGGCGTCTATACCATCTGCAGATGTCCCCGACATGAGTCCAATAACCTTTTTGGGACTTTTCTGTTGTAACCGCAGGAGTTGGTTTAACATGAAAATCCTTAACCGCCGAACCCATAGAGAACCATTTAAATAAACTTTCCTGGGAAAGGGATATTACTAACTTGGTAGTGACGAACAGCTATGTATCACCCTCCTTTTCTTTCCGGCGTTCTCTGTCGTTCGCCTTTCTATGCTATGTTTGGGTTTAGTGGTGTGGACTGGACCGGCTTTTGTACAGTTCTGCCTCACGGTCGGCATCGCCAAGCATGCCCTTAGAACGATACAACTCTTCAAGCACTTTGTGCACATCCACTAAATCGGGATCAACCTCCAACGCTTTTTTGAAAGAGGCTTCGGCGTTATCGAAGTCTCCTTTTTCTTTATATGCCAGCCCTATAGCATAATGGAAGTCTGCCATGTCCGGGCGCAGCGTCAATGCCTTTTGCCAGACAGCAATAGCGTCGTCTATTTTCCCGAGTTTTGTATAGGCAATACCCAGGTTGTAGTGTACTTCTGTCTTTTGGGGGTTAATTTCTATAGCTTTTGTCCATTCTGCAACAGCTTCATTGAATTGTGACTTTTTTGCATAGAGAATACCGAGGTTGTATCTTGAATTCACCAAACCCGGATTGAGATCGATAGCCTTAATGAATGACTTGGTCGCATCATCTTCTTGCTTCTTGTGGATATACACAAGTCCCAAACCTTCGTATGCCTCTGCGTAATGGGAGTTACTATCAATGGCCTTTTTGAAAATGGCAATCGCCTCGTCTGATTTTCCTTTTTTATTGAGGATATTTCCTTGACCAACAAGAGATTCTATCATCGCTGGGTTGAGTTCCGATGCTTTTTTGTAGGCAGCGAGAGATTCGTCAAGCATGCCCTTTTCGTCGTATAATAAGCCCAGATTATAATGGGCTACTGCATCGTTTGGATTAGATTCCAGCAGCTTCTTGTTTCTTTCAATCCCTTCGTCTGCCATCGTTTTTTTGTGGGTAGAAGGGACGTCTCCCTCAAGCTTGACAGAGGCGGCGTGCTGAGTTGCGGTGGGTGTATCAGATTCTTTTTTACTACAACCGAGGTTACAGTATAAGAAAGATAATACGATGGAGAACAAGAAGCAGGTGTATAGTCTAAAGTATGCCATAAAGATTAATACTCTTTCGTAAAAAGTTCAAAAATTTAAGAATAGGTAAAACTCAAAATGCAAAAAGTAAAAAATAAAAATTACAGAGCAAAACTCAAGAATAGATATTAAAATTATATAGTATAATAACCATTCGTCAATCTGAAATTGTAAACTACAAAATCAAAGAAGTATTTATATGCAAAATAACGGACTAACAAGGGTTTTGGGGTTTTTTGATGTGCTTTGTTTGGGAATTAATAGTGTCGTGGGCGCTGGTATTTTTTTATTGCCTGGACAACTTTGCAGCCTGGCTGGGAGTAATGTGGTATGGGTATTTCCCTTGTGCGGGATCCTTTGTTTCACTATAGCCCTGTGTTTTGCAGAGATGGGTGGTATGTACCATACTACCGGAGGTGCATACCTGTATGCCAAAGAGGCATTTGGTCCGTTCGCGGGTTTTCTGGTTGGCTGGATGATATGGCTTTCATCCATCATTGGATGGGCCTCGGTTGCCAGCGGTTTTTCACTGTATGTAGGATATTTTCTGCCAACAGAAAATCCCTGGATAAGCAAAGTTTTTGCCACTCTCCTGATTGGAGGGTTAAGCACCATTAATTACTTTGGGGTAAAACCCGGGTCAAGAACCATTAATTTTTTTACCATGGGGAAACTCCTGTCTTTGCTTATCTTTATTGGCGTGGGATTATTTTTTATCCATGGAAATCATTCCCTCGTATCAACGTGGGATAGAGGGGGACAGACAGCATCGTATGGGGGAAATTTTCATGCAGCAGTCATCATGGCTTTGTATGCCTATACCGGATTCGAGTTTATTGCTGTACCCGCCGGGGAAATGCGACATCCCCAAAGGGATATCCATCGAGTATTGTTTTTTGTGCTCACGGTAGTCACGGGTTTATATATTGTCATTCAGGTAGTAGCCACAGGGACATTTCCCGCGCTTGCCACGTCGGATAAGCCTTTGGCCGATGCAGCACGGTATTTTATGGGAGCGGCAGGCGGTGTAATTATTGGCGCTGGGGCATTACTCTCTATTGGGGGCGTCAATGCCGGAATTGCCCTGACCAGCCCTCGCAGCCTCTATGTGCTTTCAGCCGATGGATTTCTTCCTAAAACATTTTCCAAAATACATCCCACGTATCATACCCCATATTGGGCTATTATATTCAACGCCGTTTTGACGCTTGCATTAAGCCTGACAGGCAGTTTCCAATATTTGATTGCGGCAAGTGTTATGGCAAGTATCCTCCAGTATATTCCTACCTGTCTGGCAGTTATTGTACTGAGAAGATACAAACCAGAACAAGAGAGAAGTTACCGGATACCTGGTGGATATGGTATTCCTGTTGTAGCACTGGTGATTTGCGGTTGGTTGATATGCCATGTGGAACCAAAAGTGGTAGCGGCAACAGCCCTGGCAATCGCTGTATCATTACCATGTTATTTTCTTAGGAAGAACGCATCAAATTAGAAAATCCCTGCTGGGGAGGGGATTTAGTACCTTACAAAAAATATTTTGACATTTTCAGCAAAAATATTTTTTGTAGTGGCAAGGCGCGCCTTGCCACTACGGGCTTTTCCGATTCATTCGGGTTAGGGGTTGGTAAGTTGATACTTCGTGAGATATCGCTGAGATTTCATGCCCAAGGAACCCACCTGCCCCCTCACAAGAGGGGAATAATTTGTGCCATTGTAAAATATGTGGATTTAAGTTAAACACGGACAAACGTAGAGACGTATTGCATGCGTCTCTACAATCCATGCCACCCTGCAGCCCGCATAAACAAAATGAAATTTCCAAACTGATATACCGATCCAGTTTGGCCTCATTTCTTTTCCGTCTTCCTTACAATCAGGGTGATGCCAACTATGTTTTCTTGTTTATCAAACATCTTTGCCATCCTTACGCTTGCATGGAAAGGGCGTTGGGGGTCTGAAGGCAGGATCTGAAAATCAACGATTTTTTCCTGGGTACTCATGAGCATATCCGCAGGTACCGATAAGTTCATACGTGACAGATACGCCAGAAGATCCATGTTTGCAATATCTGTTTCATGGATATTCAAAAGTTCTTGTGCTGTCTGATTTATATTCTTAATTTTCCATTGTCCATCGGTAACAACCACGCCTTCTGTCAGATCGGCTAAGACCGTATCCAATACCATGGTCTCATCCCTTTTTGCAGTCGATTGTCTCATACGGAGCAGCGATTTTACTCTGGCAAGGAGTTCTGCTTTATTGAAGGGTTTGCTGATAAAGTCGTCAGCGCCCGCTTCAATTCCTTTGATCCGATCGTCCATCTCGTGTAAGGCTGTAATCATTACAATGGGGATGTTTTTTGTCATCCCATCTGCACGCAACTTCTGGCATACCTCGTATCCTGTTAACCCAGGCATCATAATGTCCAATAATATTAAATCGGGATTTTCCGTTTTTGCCTTTTCTAGCGCTTCTTCACCGTCATATGCCTCAATCACATCATACTCGGAGGCTGTCAGAATCACTCTGAGTAGTTTTACATTTTGTGTGATATCATCAGCCACTAATATTTTTGCCTTGTTCATGTCTTATCTATTTTTTTATGTATTTTTCTACGACGAGCGGTAGCTCCTGAGTATTAATAGGTTTGCTGACATAGGCATCGCAACCTGTTTCTAAGAATTTTTGTTCGTCTCCCTTCATGGCATAAGCGGTTACGGCAATAATGGGAATGTCTTTTGTAGTTGCGTCTGCCTTGATTTGTTTCACCAAGGTAAGGCCGTCTATTCCCGGAAGTTGGATATCCATAAGAATAATGTCCGGCATTTGATGTTTTAATATACTTAAGGCTTCTTCGCCGGTAGTTGCCTCAATTACATTGTATCCCTTTGCCTTGAGTACTACACGCACGAGTTTTCGATTTTTTTCATTGTCTTCAACAACCATTACGTTTTTGTCAGACATACAATTTCCCTTATCAAAACAGGACTGGTTATTCAATATTTAACCACAGGGACACAGAGAAAGATTAAAAATACTAATTTCGAATTTAGAATTTATCATGAACTCTCTGCCTCCGTGGTTTCTTTTTTAACATGTAACTGTTCTATCTTCTTAATCGCAGCAAGAAGGTCTTCCTTTGTGTGGCTGCTCTTTTGAATGATGGCTAAAATATTGCCGTTTAATACTTTTTTCTCCTCAGAGGTTATATCCTTTGCAGAACAAATAATGATAGGAATTCCCTTTGCTGCTGGATGAACCCTGAGCCTTTCAATTACATCAAAACCGCTGACCTCCGGCATTATAAGGTCGAGTATCATGAGATCCGGATTACTGTTTACGGCGAGATTTATTCCTGCCTTACCACTGTATGCCTTCAGTACCCCAAAGCCTGCATTTTCAAGTATGCTGCTCATATATTTAACGGCCTTTTCGTCATCATCTACGACCAATATGTTCATGGCTTTACCCTTGGCCCTTTCAGTAGGCACGCAGGCGTTCACCGTATTAATGAGCTTTTCCCTCTCGATGGGTTTAATTAAATATTCTACAGCACCCAGGCTGAAACCGAGTTCTTTATTATCTACAATCGACACGATAACTACCGGTATATCAGCAACTTCTTGAGAATTTTTCAGCTCAGAAAGGACGTCCCATCCATCTTTCTTTGGCAACATAATGTCCAGGGTAATCAAAAATGGATGGAATTCCTTTGACTTCTTAATAGCATCTTCTCCGTCAACAGCTACGATAACATTATAGCCAGCATTTGATAAGTACAGGGTAAGAAGGTCAGCAGCCATACGGTCATCTTCGACAACCAAAACGGTTTTTGCCTCCTTTTTCTCACTGGGTACGATATGGCGAGGCCTTGCTTCACTCTCTTTAGGGGGTATTGTTCTGACCGGGGCATTTACAGGTAATGCAAAATAAAATATACTCCCTTTTCCGTATTGACTTTCAAACCAGATTTTCCCCCCATGCATCTCGACAATCCTTTTGGTCAGGGCAAGCCCTAATCCCGTTCCTTCATACTTTCGTGCAAACGAGCTATCTGCCTGCCAGAATTCTTTAAACACCTTCTCCTGGTCTTCTGATTTCATCCCAATACCCGTGTCAGATACCGATACCTGCAACATATCGTCCACAATGCCAGCTTCTAAGATTATCTTTCCGTTTTCAGGTGTAAATTTTATAGCATTTGACAGCAGATTATATAAGATTTGTTTAAATTTGACCCGGTCAGCTTCAATGCTCTTCACATCTGTTAATACGTCCGTCTTTAATTCCAGATGTTTTTTACTGGCGAGTCCTTTTAATATCGTATACACATCCTCAATGGCCTCTGGCACAAGAAAAACTTCGTACTGTAATTCCATTTTGCCTGCTTCGATCTTCGATAAATCTAATATGTCGTTGATCATTTGAAGGAGATGGCGACCACTGCTGTGGATATCGTTAACGAAGTCCATCTGTTCTTCATTCAGGTCGCCGGCAATCTTATCCCTGAGTACCTCCGCAAAGCCGATTATGGCGTTGAGCGGTGTACGCAGTTCGTGTGACATGTTGGCCAGAAATTCTGATTTCATTTTGTTCGCTCGTTCTAAGGCCAAAACGGCCTGTTGCAAATGAGCAGTCTTTTCGGCAATTCGTTGCTCCAGCGTAACATACGTAGATTGCAATTTGGTAGACATATCATTAAATGCCCTACCCAGTTGTCCCACCTCATCCTTAGACAATATATCTACCTTCGTTGTAAGATCGCCTGTCTTTGTGATGGTAGCCACAGCAGCTGTTAACCTTTCTATCGGCTTCATAAATTTTCCTGTTGTCAGAAAGATAATAGCCACGAGCAATAAGATGCTAACAGAACTGGCGGTAATGAAGAAAACAACGTTCGCTGCAAACCGCTGTTCAGCGATTTCTTTCGGAATAATGACACTTATTGCCCCTCGCAATTCTCCTACTTTGTAATCGTAACCTGCAGCGTAATTTTTTCGTATAAATTCCGGGGCTTTTTCTTCTGGTCCGTGGCAAAGGAGACAATCCTCTTTTACGTATAAGGCATACAGATAACGTTCCACCCTTTTCCCATCTATAACGTCATCATTCCAATACTCAGTAAGATTATGATCTTCCTCCATTTTCCTGAGCACCATTTCTTCAAAGGGATCGGGTTTATTGAATAAATTTCTATATTTCATACTTGTTTGTTTAATAATATATCCGGTCTTTTCGGCAAATTTTAAGCCAATAGCATGGCCGGAAACGGCAGGAATAAAAGGTTTTGTCTGTTCTGTAATCCCGATTTTGGACGCTTGTAAGGCGAAAGCAAGATAATTTCTGGTGGTTTCTAATTCCGTAGCAATCAACTTGGCCTTTTCCCGAACCTCTTTGATAAATTCGTGACGTGTTCGTTTATAAACTGAAAAGGCAATCACGCCGTTCAGGGTAACCAGCAGCACGGCCAATAGTATCACAAGTTTGTGTCTAATCTTCATGCTTCTTTTCTACCGTAATTGCCCCTACCGGGCAGCATTTTTCAAATCCTGGTTTAATATCCCAGTCCGTTGCCTTCTCGGCAATAATCTTTGCCTTGTCCTCGACCACATCCATAACTCCCTTTGATTTCTCAACGCAGATTCCGCAACCAACACACCGCTTCTGGTCCACGCGAACACGAATACTGTCACTGCCTTTTTGCAGACTTATCTGGTCAAGGTACCGGATGCGTTCTTGTTCCAAAATTCCTTCTCCATGCATTGGAGAATGTTTTTTTACTTGTTGCCGGCCTGCCCGGTCGTAACGGAATATCGACCGCCCGCATTGCCCGCAGGTATGTAATTCCTGCAACTTTTCAAGATAATCCATTACCGTTTGTACTACCGTAGCATGGCTCCATGTCAGGGGAGAAACAGAAATAGTTTCACCGGTAAATGGATTTATCTGCTCTGCCAGCACGCCGGAGGGTAATGCACGAGATACGGCCCATCGTAAATAATTTACTACGCGTTCGAGATCTTCAATAGAGTTAGCTGTTGATACATAATACTGAGCTAACCACATGGTGCAGATTATCCACGGATTTCCCGGAATTGTGTCATCATTTCCAACGCGCTGGTATTGGTCGTGTTCATACCGCGCAATGCCTCCTATTTTGGTTTTGACCCATAAGGACTCTTCGATTGCTTTCATCGTGTTTTGTATTTTGATGTCGGTAGGATCATACACGCCAAAGGCGAACATCCCATATAAACTGGCGTCAATGGTTGCATCGATTTCATATTCCCCGTCTTTCTTTGGATAGATCATTCGCAAAAATCTCTCGTGCTTCTCGCTGTAAAGATATTGATCTATTGCTTTTTTAATCTGTGTCGCAGTCTTTCTGTATAATGTTGACTTTTCAGTATGATAAAATATATCAGAAATATTTGCAGCTGCCATCAGTCCGCCATATACCGTAGCTGTTGTAAAAGAGAGAATACCGCGTCTTTCTTCCCACAGATCGTACGAAGGAAGTGGCAGCCCTGTTTGTTCATCCCGATAACTCACCAGGAAGTCTGCGGCCTTTTCGATAAAGGAATGATAGAGGGGGCGTATTTCATCCATCCTTCGATACAGATGATAATATTGCCATATTACCCAGAGAAGCAGGGCTGTTTCATCTTCCTGGATCGGCACATGTATTTCTTCACCCTTCACCCACGGATGCCAGGAACTGCCAAAAGAACCGTCTGGGTTATATTTATGCAATAAGAAACCATCTTCCACCATAACACTTGCGCAGAAATTGTACGGTGTAATAACATGTGCACAGAAATCAAAAAAATTCCGGCATGTGGTGGTATAACCTGCCTTCATCAAGGCATAGGATACCAACGCGCCATCTCTCGGCCACATATAACTATAGGTGTCTTTTGCGAATTGCTTGATATCAGAATCGTTTGCTGCAATGATAGCGCCTCCACTATCTATCTGGGTCGTAAGGGTTAACAAGCTCCTTTTAAAAAGGCCAACCACATCCGTTGGCAGGTTCCCGAAGTTTAATTCCTCTTTATTAACCCAATGGCGCCAATAACTTGACGTTCTGTCAAGTATTGTTTGCGGTTTTTCGCTTAAGAGGATATCATTCAGGGCATCAATCTCACCGTAATTTTTGCCGGCAGCGATCCAATAATATACGATAGCTTCTCCAAGAGGCGGGATTTTCAGTAAAATGCCAATTGTCGAGTCAACCGAGCCCTGTGCTATGGGGTTTCCTCCGAGGATTCCGTCCTCGGCATCCCGCCACGTCCCTTCGGCGCCACGGAGTCTCTTAATCCCCGTTGCGTACTCTCTTACACCCCATACATCTCCGGCAGAACAGTTTATTAAGAAATATCGGGGACCTTTGTAGTGAATAAGGCAATTCAGTTTCGCATCATAAAATACCGTATCACCAATCTCGTTCTCCATTACGCTCAGATCCTGATGGAAAAAAAGTCGGGCCTCTCTTTTTTGATTTTTAAGATTCAGAACTTTTACCTTACGCATATAGATGTTCTTCTCAAAATCAACAACATCATTGCAGATAAGCTGAAGACCCATTCTTTCGTGAAATGCCCGTACATCTGTCACAAGGGTTTCTTTTTGGTATCCCAGGTAAAGCTTCCACTCCTGCGCGTTGACCCACGAAAAGCCTTCCTGCGTCCACACACCAAATCTGTTTGGATAGCCCAGCGTTTGATTTTCCTTTCCTATACGGGGATAATAAAGATCCCTGATGGTATAGTCAGCATCAAATGCAACCAATAGTGAGCCATTACCGACAGGAATATCTCTTGGCATTGTCGTATTCTTTCGAATGTTTGTTTAGCAAGTTTTTATCACCCCTGTATACCCTCCTTTCAGAGAAGGGGATAGAGGGGTGGTTCATTTGATTAAGGCCGTGCCGTGCTATGACTATTCCGGTTTCCAACCTTTTTCACCAATTAAGGGTACAAAGGCGCACTCCAGGATATCCCGGTCTTCTGCGCCTTCTTCCAGCTTTACCATGCAGTGTAAT
>JAUQXU010000029.1 GCA_030837935.1 Candidatus Brocadia sp. | reverse complement strand
GCTACTGGATCACGTGGGGAGGACAATTTGAGCAGATGGTGTCGGCCAGGAAACGACTCCAGATTGTTACGCCCATAGCGCTCGTACTGATCTTTTTCCTGCTTTTTACCACATTTGGGACGGTAAAAGATGCCCTTTTGGTCTATACCGGTGTTCCGTTTGCCCTTACCGGCGGGATCATTGCGCTCTGGCTCAGGGGGATTCCCCTGTCGATTTCGGCAGGAGTTGGATTCATAGCACTTTCCGGGGTAGCAGTTTTAAATGGGCTTGTTATGATATCGTTTATGAATAAACTGCGTGCAGAAGGTAATCCATTTGACAATGCTATCATTCAAGGTGCAATTACCCGTCTACGCCCGGTACTAATGACTGCCCTCGTCGCTTCTTTAGGGTTTCTTCCGATGGCCCTGGCCACAGGAACGGGGGCAGAAGTGCAGCGACCTCTTGCTACGGTAGTGATCGGTGGAATTGTGTCATCAACCATCCTCACATTACTGGTGCTCCCGGTACTCTATCGGATGTTTCACCGTACAGATGACATTGTCTTAAGTAAGGGGGAGGTATTTGAAAGTAAGTAATGCATAAAGTGTGTTTAAATTTATTGTATAGGAATTTCTATTTTATTCATGCGGGTTTGCGGCTCGTTCCCAAACTCTGTTTGGGAACGCAATGGTCAAGAAACTTCGTTTCGAAAAGGTCGATTTGTAGAGTTTATGGCGTAAAATCTATTTGGTAATTTTATATTATTTGTTTGACATAAATTACAATATATGCTAGCTTTGCCCTATATTCACACTATATTCACACTATATTCACACAGCCTAACATTTTAGTAAAATGCATCACGATAAGGGTAAACCCTGAGTGATCAGGGGACGCAAAGCAAAGGGTCTTAGCTAAAAAACGGTTTAAACGGTTTAAGCGGCTAAAAATAAGACAGCCTTACTGCCGAAGATGATTTCATGAATATCTTTGCAGTAAGGCTTTTTTATTTTTGGAACCCAGATACAGGAAGAGTAACACCTTGATAAATTTTCTTGCTAAGGTTGGAAATATATATTACATAAACTGAGGATATAAAATGACCATAAAACTTTTTCCCCTGCGATTTTTTAGCATTGTTTTTTTACTTTTACTCCCACAGCTCTTATATGCACAAGGCCATCAAGAAAAAATGGCCGATCAAGCAGATAAAGGAGTCGTTGCTCAAAAAAAAGGGGATGTGAAAGAAAATGGTAAAATCATTCAACAACAGAAAAGCGATCGATTAAAAAAGGGAAAAGGCAATGCAGTTTTTGAATTCAAAGTAGACCCACAGAAAAGAACAATCAAAGCAGCAACAAAAAAAATAATACCAAAAAGGGAGAAAAGAGCAGCACTTGACAATGCCAAGGCATTTTCTTCTCTCGTCTCTGCATCATGTAAGATAGAAAATGTATGTGAACCCTTAGATACAGCAAAAACGCTTGTGCCCTGTTCGGAGAACGACGAGCATGGTTGCGCGGAAGGTTCAGAGCTGTGGTTGTCGAATATTCATTCTACCTTTAAATCCGGCAATATCTTAGAGATTAATGCCACTTACAAGAACATAACGGGAAATGAATCCTTTCGCCAGCCCTTTTGTTTTACCGTAAATGAACAAACAACATGCAACAAAATAAAACTCATTACCTTGCCAAATTCAGAAGACCTGGTAAACGCCTTTGGTAATGACGAAGTCCTATCTCCCGGTGAGACGACAACGATCCTTACCTATACGGTAAAGCACAAAGGCAGATCATTTAGCTTCTTTGTCGATGCCCATGCAATCGTTGAGGAAATCCCGACACCGAGTCCAACCCCGAGTGAAGAGCCGACACCAACGCCGACTCCGACTCCTGTACCAGTCCCACACCTACTATAACTCCTTCACCAAGCCCTGTGGTTACTCCTGTACCCACAACGATACCGACACCGATTCCAAGTCCTACACCAACACCAGTCTCCGCACCCACAGTTACCATACATGCTAATCCAGAAACGGTTATTAAGGGTGAGCCGACCACGTTAACCTGGAATTCTACGGATGCGATGAGTGCGGAAATTGATCAAGGTATCGGGACTGTTGATGTTAATGGTTCTCTTGAAGTAAGACCCACCGAAACAACAACATATACGATAACGGTAACTGGGGCTGGAGGAACGGCTAACAACAGTGTTGTCGTAAACGTCGATGATTCATTACCCCCAAATCCCTCCGCTGTGGCCCCGCCCCTGGATCTTACCGTGGCAACCTCCCTTGGCTCAGCCACGGCATTCCTTTACACAGGTGATATTCCCATCCAGACGGGTGTGGGGACGGATACTATCAAGGCATACCGGTGTGTCGTGTTGCGTGGCAAGGTATTTAACCGAGAGAATCAACCCTTATCAGGGGTCACCATCACGATCCTCGACCATCCTGAGTTTGGACAGACCAAGAGCCGTTTAGATGGCATGTTTGACATGGCCGTTAATGGTGGTGGATTGCTTACCGTAAAATATGAAAAAGATGGTTACCTCCCTGCCCAGCGCCAGGTTGATGCGCCATGGGAGGATTATGCATGGCTGCCGGATGTGGTTATGGTACCGGCAGACCCCAAGGTTACAACCATTGACCTTTCTGCAGGCACAGAGATGCAGGTGGCACAGGGCAGCACAATAAATGACGAAGATGGCGCACGCACGGCGGCCTTGCTTTTGCCGCAGGGGACTACGGCCGAGATGACCCTCCCTGATGGAACAACTCAGCCTTTAACTAACCTGAATGTACGCATTACAGAATACACGGTGGGGGAGAATGGTCCAAAGACCATGCCCGCCGTGCTGCCGCCCCAGATCGGTTATACCTATTGTGTTGAGTACAGCGTGGATGAGGCGGTTGCCACTGGTGCCTCGAAGGTAAGTTTTGACAAACCGCTCATCCACTACGTGGAGAATTTCCTGGATTTTCCTGTGGGCATAGCAGTGCCGGTAGGTTACTATGACAAAGAGAAAGGGCAATGGATACCGTCAGACAATGGACGCGTAGTTAAAGTTATAGGCATTACGGGTGGCGTAGCAGAACTGGATACCGATGGGGATGGCACTACCGATAATGGAATAGGGACAGGCGATGGGGGGGGTAATATGGAGATTACCAGCGAAGAACTCACAAGGGTTGCTTCTCTGTATACCACAGGTCAAAGCCTGTGGCGGGTGCCCATCACCCACTTTACACCCTGGGATTGCAACTGGGGCTTTGGTCCACCTCCTGATGCTACTCCTCCTGATCTGCCAGGGCCTAAAGACTCGGGAACAGACACAGACACTGAATGCACGGCAGGAGGCTCAATTATTAAGATTCAGTCTCAAGCGCTGGGTGAGGCTATCGACATCGCTGGCACACCCTTTAGCCTGTGCTACCAGAGCGACCGCACACCTGGATACAAAGCCGCTTACACGTTAGATATCCCCCTGAGTGGTATGAGTACGCCAGCGAGCCTCAAAAGCATCGAGCTTGAGATATCTGTGGCAGGTCAGCATATTACCAGGAGCTTTGGTCCCGAGCCTAACCAGTCATACACATTCACCTGGGACGGCAAGGATGGTTATGGGCGTATAATGCAAGGGGTTCAACCTGTTACCGTGCGTGTCGGATTCACCTATCAGGGCGTTTACCAGCAAACGTCACGCTTCGGCTATAATGGGAATGGCATTCCTATTACTGGCAGCGGGACGCGCCAGGAGGTTACCCTCTGGCAGGAATGGGAAGGGTATATCGGATTATATGATAACTTAGGTAAGAAACTCGGCGGTTGGAGCCTGGACATACATCATATTTACGAAACTGAAGAAAATGTAGCCTACCTGGGGAGAGGGGATCGCCTCAGTGCAAAAGGTATCTTTGGTGATACCATAACCACCGTGGCTGGGATTGGTACCAATGGGTACAGTGGTGATGGTGGGCAGGCAACACAGGGAGGTTTGAGTGCGCCATATGGAGTTGACGTGGGGCCAGATGGCAGCCTGTACATTGCTGATACTCCTAACCACCGCATCCGCAGGGTAGGCACGGATGGCATCATAACTACCGTAGCCGGGACAGGTGCGCTCGGGTACAGTGGCGATGGTGGGCCGGCGATACAGGCAGATTTGAATTGGCCATCTAGAGTTGCCGTGGGTCCAGATGGCAGCCTGTACATTGCTGATACTTATAACAGTCGCATCCGTAAGGTAGGCACGGATGGCATCATAACCACCGTAGCCGGGACAGGTGTGTCTGGATACAGTGGTGATGGTGGGCAGGCAACACAGGCAGAGCTGTATGATCCATATGGAGTTGCCGTGGGTCCGGATGGCAACCTGTACATTGCTGATTTAGTTAACTCACGCATTCGCAGGGTAGGCACGGATGGCATTATAACTACCGTAGCCGGGACAGGTGCGCTCGGGTACAGTGGCGATGGTGGGCCGGCGACACAGGCAGATTTGCATTATGCATATGGAGTTGACGTGGGTCCAGATGGCAGCCTGTACATTAATGATAGTAGTAACAGTCGCATCCGTAAAGTAGGCACGGATGGCATTATAACCACCGTAGCCGGAACAGGTGGGTATGGGTACAGTGGTGATGGTGGTCCGGCGATTCAGGCAAATTTGTTGTATCCAAATGGAGTTGCCGTGGATACAGATGGCAGCCTGTACATTGGTGATACTGGTAACAATCGCATCCGTAAGGTACGTACAGACGGCATCATAATTACTGTAGGTGGAGCTGGGCTGAAGCCTGGGCTGAAGCATCCGGAAGAAGTTGCCGTGGGTCCGGATGGCAGCCTGTACATTGCTGATTCGGATAATTATCTCATTCGTAAGATGAAAAACTATTTAACGAAATCGTTGGAAGATGGAAGAAGTGTTTATACCTTCAACGACGCTGGCAGGCATCTTAGTACATCAGATACCCTGACGGGGGCTGTGCTCTATCAGTTTACGTATGACCAAGATGGTCTTTTGACAGCCGTTACGGATGGTGATGGCAATACAACGACTATAGAGCGTGATGCAGATGGCAATGCCACGGCAATAGTTGGTCCTTATGGACAACGCACGATCCTGGACATTGATGACAACGGATACCTCAGGGCTCTCACCAATCCGGCAGGCGAGGTATATCAATGCAGCTATACCGCCGATGGGTTGATGACTGCATTCACAGACCCGCGTGGCAACGTCCATACGCATACCTACGATGCCCGGGGTCGTTTGGTCAGGGACGAGAACCCTGCTGGTGGTTTTACCGCCCTGGAACGCACTGAAACGAAAGACGGCTTTGAGGTCACCAAAACCACGGCTGAAGGCCGTGTCAGCACCTATCTCACGGAGACATTGTCCACCGGTGAGCGGCAGATAACCAACAGCTTCTGCTGCGGGAATCCCATAAAGACAGTTATTGGCACGGACGGCAGCACCAGGATAACGTATCCTGATGGCACTACGGATTATACCCTGGAAGGGCCAGACCCACGCTTTGGCATGCAATCGCCTGTAATAGCCAACAGTACGGTGACCACACCCGCAGGGCTTGTGCAGACGATTACAGGGGCACGGACAGTAACGCTGTCAGATACAAACGATCCTTTAAGCCTCCAGAACCAAACGGATATATATACCGTAAATGGCAGGATTTTTAAGAATACGTATGATGCAACAACGCAAACGATAACCACCATTTCACCCATGGGCCGGGTTGTTACATCGACAATAGACGATCAGGGGCGCACACGAAAGACTGAAATACCAGGACTTGCCCCGACGAGTTTTGATTACGATGCGCGGGGGAGACTCGTTACGATTACCACGGGCACGGATACCAGCGCCCGTGTTACCACATTAAGTTATAACAATGATGGGTATCTTGATATCGTGAGCGACCCGCTTTCACAGGATGCCCGTTTTGAATACGATAAGGCAGGACGTATGACAAGGCAAATCCTTGCCGATGTGCGGGAGATTGATTATGGTTACGATGCCAATGGGAATATGCTCTCCCTTACGCCGCCCAGAAAGGAGCCACATACCTTCTCCTATACAAAGGTTGACCTGGAAGAGTCGTACAATCCGCCCGCTTTAGGCGCGCTTTCAACCCCAACCCTCTATGAATATAATCTCGACAAACAATTGACGAATATTACCCGCCCGGACGGGAAGACCGTCCAGTTTGGTTATAACAGTAAAGGGAAACTGGAACTGGTTACGCTGCCTGATAACAAGACCATTGAGTACACGTATGATGATACAAAAGGGCAACTCACCACGGTAACGGCGCCAGGCGGGGAGACATTATCATTCACCTACGATGGCTCGCTGCCCTTAAATACCACATGGGCGGGCACGGTAAATGGGAGTGTGAGCCAGACGTATAATAACAACTTCTGGATTACGTCAGACAGGGTAAACGGTGATTCAACGATTACCTACCAGTATGACAATGACGGACTCCTCACCGCGGCGGGAAGTCTTGCCATCAGCAGAAATGCCCAGAATGGTATGATTACCGGCACGACCTTGGGCAACGTGAATGATACGTGGGACTATAATACCTTTGGAGAGGTTGTTAATTACCGGGCATCACAAAGTGCCTCAGAAATCTTTTCTACGCAGTTTGTGCGGGATAGTCTAGGAAGGATTACGGAAAAGACAGAGACCATGGATAGCGTTACCCATGTGTACAACTACGAGTATGATCAAACGGACAGTCTCATCAGGGTAAAGAAGGATGGCGCTCTTATTTCCGAATATACCTATGATAGCAATGGTAACAGACTTACTCATACTACAGGAAGTGGCGCTGTAACAGGTACGTATGACGCGCAGGATCGATTGGTTACTTACGGAAATAATACGTACACATACACCACCAATGGTGAATTACTTACAAAGACGGATACATCAACCAATGAAACCACTACGTATACGTATGACGTCCTGGGTAATTTGAGGTCTGTTAGCCTGCCGGATGGCAGACAGATAGAGTATGTAATTGATGGCATGAACAGGCGTATCGGCAAGAAAGTGAATGGTGTATTAATCCAGGGGTTCCTGTATCAGGACCAACTCAAGCCCATTGCCGAACTGGACGGCAATAACAATGTCGTCACCCGTTTTGTATATGCAACCCGTGTTAACGTACCTGAATATATGATCAGGGGAGATACGACCTACCGCATTGTCACTGACCGCTTGGGAAGCTCACGGCTTGTGGTAAACACGTCCACCGGACAAATTGTCCAGCGAATGGATTACGATGAATTTGGCAATGTTACAAATGACACGAATCCAGGATTTCAGCCCTTTGGGTTTGCAGGTGGCATGTATGATCGTGACACGAAACTTGTAAGGTTTGGCGTAAGAGATTATGATGCGGAAGTAGGGAGGTGGACGTTAAAAGATCCAATTTTGTTTGCTGGTAGGGATGTAAATTTATATAGGTATGTTTTAAATGATCCGGTGAATTGGAGGGATCCGTTGGGGTTTTTAAAATACAATACTGAGAATACTTCAATAACTGGAAAACTGAGTGGGGATACTTTGATCTTTGCAGAATGTTTTGAGAAATGTGCAGGATTTGAATTAACTGTTACGGGTGGCTCTGAAACGACTGGCCATGGCGTAGGCAGTAAACATTACACAGGTCAAGCATGTGATTTTAGCGTTGCTTCGAATCCAAAATTGGATGCGGATACTGCTGAAAAGTGTTTTAAACGATGTGCAAAGAGCACTTATTGGGGACAGAAAGAGACTGTCAAACCGCATTGGCATTTCCAAATTACGCCGGGGAAAGGCAATGCTACTGGTTTGAAACAATCGGATTTACCTAAAGGGGGGTTTATCAAACGCCTGCAAGTTTTTATCAGAGCTTTGCTGTCGGACCCATAACCGGAAACCAGGCGCAACAGGAAATCACCCTCTGAGAGGAATGGAAAAGGTATATCGAATCACATGATAATCTAGGTATGAAGCTAGGCGGTTGGAGCCTGGACATGCACCATAGGTACGACACCGAAGGTGAAGTCGGGTAGGGTAGGTATCGCCTACCCTGTATTTCACATTTATGTGGGTAATTTGTGCGGATGTGGAATGAATGAAATGGATGGGAACGATTTTGACATCGGACGGATTATTGTAATGCTGGGCTGTACTTGCATTGCATCGTATTGATGGGTTTGATTTGACAGACGATGCCTGTCCTACATAAAAATTGCATAGATGGGAATATACAAACATGCCTAACTATTAGAGGGTGCGGATACCTGGTCAGGTAGGTTGGGTTGAATGAAATGAAACCCAACATGAACGATAGGTTTTGCTCTACCCAACCCATCATTATGGTGTTGTTTGGTGAGCTTTGCTTCATCTAACCTTACCAAGCCTTTAAAGCCTTGTGCGGTACTTCAAAAAAAAAGAAGAAAGAGCAATGCCAATTAAAATACGTAGATGGTTTTTGATCTTCAATGCAGTATGTCTTGTCTTTTTCATTTTTATTAATGCTGTTCGAGCTGGCGTTATACCAATGGACAGCACGAAGGTTGGTCTCCCGAACGTCGACGTGCGTCGAGATTCTGAGACCCGAGAGATCAACAGTTTCGCTTTGCTGAGCCAAGCGGGAGCCAGGATTCGTGACATTGGCCCTGGAATCGAAGTGCTTCGTTCCAAAATGCCCGACTTACCCGACGGTCTGCACGTTGATGTGCATCCGATCGGCCTGGCGAAGTCTGTCATTAACTACAACGGTTTCCTCACCCGGCCGCAGGCTGGCAACGCAGACCAGATCGCACGGCGGTTCCTTCACCACAACAAGAGGCTCTTCGGCCTTTCGAATCGGGAAATCAGAAATCTACGGATTACGATGAACAACCTCGACGAGACGACGGGTGTCACGTACATGAAGTACGAGCAGGTCATCAAAGGACTCCCGGTGTTCGATAGTGAAATATCGCTGGCCGTTACTGCTCGCGGTGAGGTAATCATCGCTAACGCTGGCCAGATCATTCCGGGTGCAAAGATCAATCCTGAGCCTGCCCTCTCGATCGAAAAGGGTATAGCGGCTGCTTTCAGGCACTGCGGTATAACCTTGAATCTCGATCAAATTCAGGGTGGCGAACTTGAGTCTGAAACTGGTTTCGCTCACTTCGTGAACCCGCTAGGCGATGACCGCGAGGATATTCTGGCGATGCGGGTCGTAGTAAACGTGCACGGACAGGCCGTCGTGGCCTATCGCGTCTTTGTAAACGTTGGATCGCTCGAGTGGTACGATACCCTGGTTGACGCCAACACAGGCAACCTCATCTATCGCTTTAACATGTGGTTAGACGCGCGGGGGATAGTCTATACCAACAGCCCTGGGCTGAACGAGACCAACGTGCGTACGGTGCAGTATTTCGCTCCTCGTTTTGGCGTGTCCGGCTCAGACGTGTGGCTTTTGGGAATCGAGAGCACGGGAAACAACGTGGACGCCTACCTCGATCGTGACGCCGACAACAGCCCTGACGCCGACTACACGACCGGTATGTTGAATGGCCGTGCATACGCGGCGAGCGGAGACTTTACGTTCAACTTCAGCGTGAGCGATGATCCTCGCAACTACAAGCCGGCGGTCGTGACGAACCTTTTCTTTTTCAACAACTACATGCATGACTGGATGTACAGCCTCGGCTTTACCGAGTCTGCGCGCAACTTCCAGTTGAACAACTATGGCCGCGGCGGCCTGGCCAACGACTACGTCAAGGCCGAGGCACAGGACGGTAGTGGCTTAAATAATGCCAAATTCGCAACGCCGCCTGATGGTGTATCGGGTCGTATGCAGCAGTTCCTTTTCACACTCTACACGGCCTCGACCACGGACGACCGTGACAGCTCGGTCGATGGCGATATCGTACTTCACGAGTATGGACATGGGGTCTCCCACCGTTTAATCGGCAACGGTAGCGGTTTAGGCGGCCCTCAGTCTAGTGCGATGGGCGAGGGCTGGTCGGATTATTGGGCTTGCTCCAATTACGACGACGGCGTAATCGGCGAGTATGCTTTTAACAACCCGACTGGATGCCGACGTGCCCCGTATTGCGTTCCTGCCGCGCTGATCCATGATTCTTACAATGATCTCAAGTTCTCATCCATACACGACGACGGCGAAATATGGGCGGCTGCCCTTTGGGACCTCAACAAGACACTAGGTAAAACGGTCGCCGATAAGCTCATTCTCGATGGAATGAAGAATACTCCCACAAGTCCATCGATGATCAACGGCAGAGACGGCATCATCGCCGCCGACTTGGCGGTCTATGGTAACGTCCACAACCACAAGTGCGACATCTGGGCTGTTTTCGCACGACACGGCATGGGTTACGGCGCGAGCGGTAACGACGACACGACTCACATTGACTCGACGAATATGCCCGCGGGGTGCCCTCAAGAAACTGCATTTAAAGTTACAGTACCTTTTACAAGCGAGAAAATGACTGTGGATGGAGAATTAAAAGAATCGGCCTGGGAGGACATCACAACCGATATATGCAAGGTAATATATAGAACAACAAACAACACCGCAAAGTTCGGAGTACTGTGGGATAATACCTACCTGTATGTGGGCGTGAAGGTACTGGACACAGACCTCCGGAATGATTCGAGTATTCCGTTTGACGATGATAGTGTCGAGATTGTTATTGATGGAGACCATAACCGCGGCACGACCTACGATAGTTACGACCGCTATTTTCTCAAGGGGATGGATCATTGGCTCGATGGCTACAATCAACAAGGCGTGTTGCATGGCTGGGCAACAATTCCTGGTGGGTACAGTATAGAACTGGCCATACCATGGAGTAACTTGGGAATCACGCCCACGGTTGGTATGCCTATTGGCTTTAGTGTGGGATATAATGACGATGACGATGGGGGTACACGTGATGCGCAGGTAGTCTGGGAGGGGACGGGAAATAATTATACAGATACGTCGGCATTGGGAGACATTATCCTTGGAGAAATATCTCCACTGGAGGCCTATTATACACTCGATGAAGGAAGCGGGGGGAGTGCTAATGACACATCGGGCAATGGAAATCATGGCGCCATTAACGGTGCCACATGGACAGCGGGCAAGATCGGCGGTGCATTGAGCTTTGATGGGAATGATTATGTGCAGATACCCGGACTCCTGGGACAGCCACAAAATATCACTCTCGCTGCCTGGGTACAGTTGAACGCCAAAGATACGTCAGGCGCAGAGGTCGTTTCCCTGGGTGACCATGTGGCAATCCGATTGGATGGCGCAGGGGGCAATGGGGCGAGGGGATTTTATTATGACGGCACTACGTGGCGTGCAACCGCCACAGGACTATTATACGCCGGAATGGGATGGCATCACTTTGTGTATGTCGTGGACGATGCCAATAACATCCAGAAGGTATATGTGGACGGCGTCGAAAAGGGCTCTACGGCATATACACAGTCTGTCTCGTATGCAGGTTTAGGGTCTAATACCTTTGTTGGAAGTCATGGCAATGGTAGTGGCAACTACGACTTCAACGGTATCATCGACGATGTACGTGTGTACAATACTGCCTTGAGCGCCCAGGAAGTGCTTGATCTCTACAACCAATCATCTGGCCTGGTAAGCCACTGGAAATTTGATGAGGGAAGCGGGACGGATGCCACGGATTCTGTTGACGGAAATAACGGCATTATAAACGGGGCTGCCTGGACAACGGGCATAAACGGAGGTGCATTGAGTTTTGATGGGGTTGATGATTATGTTGATCTAGGCAATCCATCGAATCTTCAACCCAACAATTTTTCTCTTTCTGTATGGTTTAAAACCACTACTAGCGGGATGCTTTTGCGCAAACGGTTGCTTGGATACGGCCTTGAAGTGTTACCCTCAGGGAATATCTCTTTCTGGATTTATAGTTATACTCCTTCGCCGAGATTACGTCCTGAAAAATACGCGACAACTTCTCCGGATGCGTATACTGACAATACATGGCACCACGCTGTGGGTGTTTTTTGTAGTACAGAGGAACTTAGTCTGACGTTATACATTGATGGCATCCAGGTATCCGAAGATTTTGGAGGACCCTACTTTTCTGGTTATGGGGAAGGTGCAATTGCGATAGGCAGAGATGGAGATTATAATGGGTCTTATTTCAAAGGCCTCGTCGACGATGTCCGCGTGTATAATAAGGCCTTGAGCGCTCAAGAAGTACAGGACTTGTATAACAACGTGAGTGCATTAGTTACCACGGCGTCTCATGGTTTTATGGGTATTAACGATGGTGATACTTACACCACCGTTACTCCACCAGGAACGGCAACGCCTATTCAACCAACAACGGTTGCCCTGCGTTCCTTCAAGGCCGAGGTGGATGATGGTCGTGTGATCCTGACATGGGAGACGTCCAGGGGGAGCGACAGCGCCGGATTCAATATCTACCGGGCCAGGCGCAGGAATGGTACGTATACCAAGGTCAACGATGCACTCATCGATGCAAAGGGCGATGCTGCGTCGGGAGGTAGCTATAGTTCCGAGGATCAACCAGGCAAAGGCACTTTCTACTACAAACTGGAAGGCATAGACTACAACAGAGTAAGCACCATGCATGGTCCGGAAAAGGTGAGGGTTAAAGTCAGGAAATAATGCGTCGCACCGTTCAAAGAAGTCATGGCGTCAGATGCGCTTTAGATGATATTTAAGAGAAGTAAGAATACTGGAGGCTGGAAGCTGATCGCTGACGGCTTAGAAAAACATATGGAGAGAATGTGGGGTGGATCAATTTTGAACCGGGCTGTAATGCAGGCAGCGGCGCAGAGGTGGCCGACTCACAGGTGACAGGGTATGCATGGACAGAAAACGTTGGATGGCTTAAAAGGAGGTGCGAATAATGTCAGAGAAAGTCTTAAAAGACTAAATAGAACAAGCTGTTGGGGGCTTGGGTACCACTCAAGGCAAGAGGCTTTTACCGAGCCAAAATTAACATTCATTGAGCCAAAGCTTACGAAAGATGGGGATGCTACCAAAATTACTGGCAATGGCAATGTGTTCTTTGGTACCTTTGTACCGTAGTTATAGTAAAGGAACTCATAAAAAAGATGATGGGAAGATAGGAAGTTGGGAGGTTGGGATGACTGATGAAGGGGTCAATTTCTACTTCCGTTCATATTGAGTTGAAATTTACCACGGCTGATGCACCCTTGGATATCCCACTTTCGGCATCAGTGCCTTTTTACTGCTATGACTTATCAATCTATGAGGCAGATGGTCAGGTTTACCTTACCGACGGATTATCCATTTTTCAGTTAGGTCCTCAAACGGGAACCGGACACGTGACCCTTCATGGCTCTTTTAAGGAAAAACCTCCTTTATCGAATAGCAAATAGCAAAAGCAAATAGAAAGCAACAGCAAATAGGGTCACCCATTGACCCCAACACTTTTCTTTCTCTATAATTTCGATCTTACGTCGGCAAAGACTAACAGATATTTCAACCACAACGGCTCCTTCTTCAGCAGGGAAATTAATCACATCAACTGCAGAACATTTTAAATAATTCACAGTTCAACGGAACATAAGATGTTGAACATAGAAGGAGTTTTCGAGGATGGTTAAATTGAGGGGGGTTCTACAATGTATCTGATTAATCGTGTAGTATTATGTTCTGTTTTTAGTATATTTTTTCTTATTCCCAATTCCTTTAATGAGGCTTTCTCATATGGTAAAAACATGAATGAAAGGAATGTCGCGATCGTTACAATGGACGACAACGAAAAAGAAATGGAAGTCAGAAGTAGCGATATAATCCAGATCGAACTTAAAGCTTTGGGAAGCGCAGGATATCGGTGGTATTTCGACAACTTAGAACCTGAGTATTTTGATTTGCTTTCCGAGGAAACTAAGCCATTATCAGAAGGCAAAATTGGCGCTCCCGTCTTAGTCATATGGCGAATAAAGGCAAAAAAGAAAGGTAGTCGTGAAATTAAAATGTACTGCTACCGCAAATGGGAAGGTAAAGAAAAATCAATAGGGCGTTTTATGATAAGACTTAACATCAAAGAATAGGAGGTTAAGAAATGGTTAAAAAAATATTAATATCAACGGTCATATTTTATATGTATTTATTTTCAACCTGTAGTTTTTCTTTTTCTTCAGAACTGGACGATGTCCAGGCAGCGATAGAGGCAAAAGGAGCAAACTGGGTTGCAGGGGAAACGTCAATTTCAAGGCTTTCTGCCGAGGAAAGAGAAAAACGCTTGGGGGTGGTTGAGGAGTCTTCTTTTGCCGGAGAAGAACAGACCGTGCCGAAAGCACTCACGTTACCAGTACCAGCAAATCTAGATTGGAGAAATCACAACGGCGGCAACTTTGTGACGTCGATAAAAGACCAGTGGGGTTGCGGTTCATGCTGGGCATTTGGCACAACAGCTGCCCTTGAATCATATATCCTCATTAATGAAAATTTGCCAAACACAGATCTTGATTTGGCTGAGCAGGTACTTATCTCGTGCGGTGAGGCTGGAGACTGTGATGGTGGTTCGCCAGATCTTGCTTCGTATTTTTTGAGGGATATTGGTTTGCCGTTAGAGGTATGCTATCCATATACCACAACTAATGGAAACTGCTCGGATGCCTGTGAGAATTGGGAGAGTGAAAAAACATACACGGTTGGAGAAGTGGTGAGTGACTATGGTGTTTCAGCAGAATTCATAAAACATGCCCTTACTATGTATGGGCCGATAGTGGTATCCTTTAACGTTTATTCGGATTTTTTCTATTATACAAATGGAATATACTCATATACTTCCGGTAACTTTGAAGGCGGACATTGTTGTTTAATTGTTGGTTATAATGACGATGATCAATGTTTTATTGTAAAAAACAGCTGGGGTACAGGTTGGGGAGAGGCTGGGTTTTTTAGGATCGCCTACTCTGAGGTTAACAGTCCTGTAGCATTCAACAATATTATTTATTATACAAAATATACAGTACCTTATGTCAGCCAGAAAATGACTGTGGATGGGGAGCTAAGCGAATCGGCCTGGGACATTGCAACCGATATAAGCAAGGTAATATATGGGACAACGGACAACACCGCGAAGTTCGGGGTACTCTGGGATAGTACTTATTTGTATGTGGGCGTGAAGGTACTGGACATCAACCTCTACCATGATTCGCGGTCATCGGGTTTGCAGTTGTTTGACGATGATAGTGTCGAGATTGCTATCGATGGAGACCATAACCGCGGTACGACCTACGATAGTTACGACCGTTATTTTCTCAAGGGATGGAACAATGCTGGCCTCGATGGCTTTAACCAGAACGGGGTGTTACATGGCTGGGCAACAATTTCTGGCGGTTATAGTATAGAAATAGCCATACCATGGAGTAATCTTGGAATCATTCCCACGCCTGGTATGACCATTGGCTTTAGTGTGGGATATAATGACGATGACAATGGGGAGGTACGTGAAGCGCTGGTAGTCTGGACTGGAACGGCAAATAATTGGCAGGATACGTCGGCATTGAGAGACATTGTCCTTGGACCAGAAATTATTAATGACATCGTTACCTTTGACCCTAATCGACCATTTCTGACTACTTCTGATACCACGGGTTGTGGGGATGGATTTTTGGGGCAGTTCATTTTCGATGCAAGACTGAGAAACAAAAGTAACAGCGCATTTTTACTTTCTGATTTAGTGGTTAAGGTTCGAGAATTGACTAATGGCAATTTGTTAGAAAATGCCGATGGCGGAGCGGGTGGGGTCGGAGCGAATTTGACAGTTCCCGAAGAGGGTGATTATGCCGATGGCGTATTGAGCCCAGGGGAATCGGTAGATGTCCATTTCTTTATTTGCTTAACGAATTTTGAGCCATTTAGGTTCTTTGTGGATGTGTTGGGGATTAAAGAAGCGGTATCTTCTCAAGCATTAGAAGCACCACAATCAACAGACACTGAACAAAGGCGTATAAAATCCAGAAAAGGATCAAGAGTTACGAGAAAAGGTTTCTTCGGCAGGTTCCGTCCTTAATTAGAAAAATGTTTTGGACGCAGAAGAACACGGATTATATAAAACCACAGGGTGCACAAAGTATAGATTGCAGATAACCGACAACAGATAATGTATTCTGGATGTCTGTCGTCTGCGTTCTGCAATAATCCATCTCTCAGTGTACCCTGTGGTTAGTCTTAATAATGATGTCCAAAAAATCATAATATGCAATTTTTGCGTACAAGGGGAAGGGATTTTAGGATTTGTTTATGAAAGCCAGGAATTTTGCTACGGAAACGATAGATATGCCATATGGTAAAAAGAACGAGGAAACCTCCTTGTCAAACTTAATGGCCACATCTTCTTTTTCTTGTCTCTTTTATTGCATTGGAAATATCGGATTCTATCTATTCCGGGGTATATTGAGCAGCTTTTTCGTGTATTTTCTCTATAATGCGACTAAAAACGAACGTGAACGTAGAAGTAGCTTCGTAAAAGATAAGAACCACTGGCTGAGCCTGTCAATTATAGGCGAAAGCAAGATTTTTTTACCAAAACTGGCTGAGAGGGAGAAGAACAGTGGGGGGGTATCAGCGGCGACACGGATAGAAAGAGGCACTATCAACTGAGAGGAATCCCTCATCGATCCTGGAAGAAACGACAGGAGCAAGGTAAGCCTTATAAGTCGAAAGGCGAAGTAGGCTGACAGGCGAGAGGGTGGCGGATGAGTCCATAGTAGTGAAAATGGTAAGGAGAACACAACCAGACCGGAGTGAAGGTACTCTGCTGTATCTTAAATCTTTCTTTAGAGGTGAGGTAGGGAAGAATGATAAAAACTTCCATAAGTCTACAGGAACTAAGGATAAAGATATACAGCAAGGCGAAGACTTAAAGTATAAGGAGGATAAAATATGGCAGTGAGCAAAGAGGATATTAATGGTCTTAAGACGAAGTTTGTGGATGCAAGGACAGCGCTTGTTACCATGCTTGGGGAAAGCGATAAGACGAAGCAAGAGGGATGCAGGACAACGGTAAAGAAACTTACCGGGGAAACACTGGCGCTTTTTCCTAAATTGATAGAAAAGGCTAAAGGTACGAATGTGGAGGCCAAGCTGAAGGACATGAAGGCAGCATGGGATGTCTTCAGGAACACACGAGATAACGAGGTGATTCCTAATTTCTTTGCAGGAAAGATAGCTGAGGCAAAGGCTGTCGGCGGGGGTATACAGAAGGAGAGATTCGCAAAAATATCTTCAATGGTGGATGAGATTATGGGAATGGTATAGAAATACTGCTTAATAACCCAGAAATCAGTACTCTTACGGAATGCCTCGTCAAGAATGATCTCTTCAATAATACAAAATAATACAAGATTTCACCACTCATTGTTCATTTGCCGCGTCCTTTTTTATAAAGTGCAAGCCGCTCTTTGATCACCTTGTCAAATCCATTATCCGTTGGCTTGTAGTATTCCCTGTCTTGCAGTTCGTCAGGCAGATAAAACTGTTCTACATACCCGCCAAAACTATGAGGGTATTTGTAACCCATGCCATATCCCAGGTCTTTCATCAGGGATGTAGGAGCATTTCTGACATGGAATGGTACTGGCAAGGCGCCTTTCTCTTTCACATCTTTCAGCGCCGCTAAATAAGCCATATAAGAGGCATTGCTCTTGGGTGCTAAGGCAAGGTAGGTCACGCATTGGGCAAGAGGTATCCACCCTTCCGGCATCCCCACAAAATGAAAGGCATCCTTGGCAGCAACTGCCAGCCGGAGGGCACCGGGGTCTGCATTTCCAATATCCTCTGAGGCAAATATGATCATGCGCCGTGCAACAAAGAGCGGGTCCTCGCCAGCATCCAGCATGCGGGCCAGCCAATAAAGGGCTGCATCGGGATCACTGCCACGCATGGATTTGATAAAGGCAGAAATCACGTTATAGTGCTCTTCCCCTCCCTTGTCATAGAGGAGCGCCTTTCGTTGCATTGACTCCTGGGCAATCTCTATGGTCACCACCCGTTTGTCTTCCTGATCCGGTTTCGCAAGCATAACAGCTGATTCCAAGGCGTTTAAGGCCACGCGCGCATCTCCCTGAGCAAGGCGCGCAATGAAATCAAAGGCATCGTTTTGCATCTCTATGTTCATATTGCCAAGCCCTCGTTCCTTATCCATAAGGGCATTCGTCATAATGGCTTTGAGATGCTCTTCGGTAAGTTGCTCCAGTACCAGCACCTTACAACGGGACAGAAGTGGCGCATTCACCTCAAAGGAAGGGTTCTCCGTAGTAGCACCAATGAGGGTTATCGTGCCGTCTTCCACATGATGAAGGAAGGCATCCTGCTGGGCCTTGTTAAAACGGTGAATCTCATCTACGAAGAGGATGGTTTTTTTACCATAAAATTTCATCTGCTCTTTCGCTTCCTCAATAACAACCCGAATGTCCTTGACCCCCGATAACACAGCCGAAAATGAGACAAAATGTGCGTCCATTGCCTGCGCAATGATAGAGGCCAGCGTCGTTTTTCCCACCCCAGGAGGTCCCCAAAATATCAGAGACACAAGCTCTTTGTTTTCCACAAGCCTCCGGAGTATCTTGTCAGGACCAACGAGGTGTTCCTGTCCCACAAACTCTTTCAAATCCAGTGGTCTTATTCGGTCGGCAAGAGGAGACTTTTTTATCGTATTTACCTTTGTGTCAAACAACCCTCTTTGTGGCTTTTTTATCGTCACCCATACTCCCTTTATGATTTAAAATTCATTCAACAAAAAATGAAAATATCAGATACTTTTTTCATCGTTCTGTGGTTCTGGCACTCATGACCTTGTTTCCAGAGTCTCCGCCATCTTATTTATGGCACAAGCAAGTTCCCCAACCTCGTCATCCGATTGATAAACGGCCCTGATACTATAATCACCATCGGCAATCTTTCTCGAAATTCCGGTAAGGTAATGTATAGACGCTGAAATCTTTTTTCCCAAAAAGAAGGCAATGATGGTAACTGCGATCGCCATCGTTCCGAAAACGAGCATAATATAATTACGCAATTTATAAACTGTTCCATAACCCTCATGAACATCAATCTCGGCAATCACACCCCACCCATAATCAGGCATCCAATGCCAAAATCCCAGAACACTTACACCACGATAGTCGGGGTATCCATTTGCATGAAACCCTTCTGAACCTTCTGTACACTCGCTAACCCCCTTCGTCAACTTACCCGTCAGCGGATCTACAACCTTCAATTCCATAGCAGATCTTTTTTTAATCCGCCCGTGTTCTTTTAAATCTTCTGTAAACCGCGACTCAGTTAGCATATACCCCTGCGCATTGACCAGGTATGTTTCTCCCGTCTTTCCCAGATGAACATTCTGCATCAAGGCATTCATTGCAGACACATCAATCCTGATCGTCACAGTACCAGCAACAGCATTCGATTTATCCTTTACAGGAACAGAAACAAACAGGGTAGGCACACCAACCTCTAACTCACCTGCCTCATTCTCAATGGGGATGTCTGACGGTATAATGTTGGAAGTAAAAAAAGCCCCGGCAATGGCCGTTCGGAAAAAGTCTTTCGTCGATATATCTGTCCCCGCAAGCTCTTTCCTTGATGCAATCTTTACCCTACCATTGCGATCTGCAATAAAGATCTCCTTATGATCATACTCCTTCCAAAGGTAGTCAAAGTATTGAGTCGTATTCAGATTGTGTAATAACCCTCCACCAGCAGTTCCTTCCTGAGCCGACTGGATCACCGGAAGGATAAGGGGATTATTCGCAAGACTTTGGGCATCCGTGGTACACTTTTCCATCCATTGTGTAATCAGTTCCGATTGCTTATGCGCCGCTATCTCCAGGTTTCTGATGATTTCCTCTTTTAAGGTTTGAAAGGTAATGGGATAGACAATCAAACGCATGATAACCAGGGGAAGAAACGTTAAGACCAGGAAAAAGATACTCAGTTTACTCTTGGTAGGTTTGAACAATTATTTACTCCGATCTTCTTAAAATCCGTTCTTTTATTTTTTCGGCACCTTCTCCCAATCTGCCAGAAACCGTTTAACACCATCATCCGTAAGCGGGTGCTGAACGAGCAAATCAAAGACATTAAAGGGGATTGTGGCAACATCTGCCCCCATTAACGCAGCATCACGGACATGAAGGGGGTTGCGGATGCTGGCAACGATAATTTCTGTTTGAAAACCATAGTTATCATAGATGGTGCGGATTTCCTGTATCAGCTCCATACCTGCCTGACCTCTGTCATCCAGTCTCCCGACAAACGGGCTCACATAGGTACCGCCAGCCTTCGCCGCCAAAAGGGCTTGATTCGATGAGAAACAGAGGGTCACGTTGGTTTTAATACCTTCCTCCGCCAATCTTTTTACTGCTTTTAAGCCGTTTTTTATTAAGGGAATTTTGACCACAATATTATCGGCTATCTTTGCCAGTTCCCGTGCTTCTTTGAGCATGCCTTCCGTATCAAGGCTCACCACCTCGGCACTGACAGGACCTTTCACGATGGAACAAATTTCTTCAATAGTTTCACGAAAATGTCTGCCAGTCTTGGCTATCAGCGAGGGATTCGTTGTCACTCCGTCCAGTATGCCTAAACTGTGCGCCTCCCGAATCTCTTTTACATCTGCCGTATCAATAAAAAACTTCATTTCATTTCCTTTCTTAAATCACTTTGTTTTAAGATATATTAAACACATAATTTGTACACAAGCAATTCCAGCAATAATTGCGTGCTCAAAGAACTGGTCTTGCTTTTCACATCAGTTTCCAGTAAAAGCGCATGGTTTTTCATCAGATCCTCATCAGTATAAAGTTTAACCTGTTCAAAAAAACGCTTTGCAAAGAACGGTATGATCTGTAACTCAGATGCGACTTTCTGCTCATTCCCTCCTTGATTTAGCATTTGTTTTGCCCTCCACAGACGCTTAATTTGCCAGGCCAACAAACTAATAATCCTCACCGAATCTTCTCCATGAGTTAACATTTGGCTCAGGACTTTTAGTGCCAGTGCCACATCTCTTTGAGCAACGGCATCCGTTAGTTCAAATACCGTGCGGCTTCTATCGACACCCACGAGGGCATCCACGTCTCTTTCATCGATGGTGGTCTTCTCGTTCAGGTAAATAGACAACTTTTCAAGATGTTTATCCAGGATCGCTAAATTGTTCCCTACATCATCAACCAGTCGCTGCGCTGCCAGGGCGGTGATTTCTTTTTTGTAATGCCTTGCATGAGTCTGTACCCAGTTTGGCAAGGAGTGTTCTTTTAACTTTTTGCACTCAATAGAAATGCCCACCTTATCAACAAGGGTTGACAATTTCGTCCTCTTATCCCATTTATTGCATACGAGAACCAGCTTAGCATGGCTTGCAGGTGCCAGTATATATTTTTCGAGTATCTCGCGGTTTTTTTCGACGAACACATCTGCCTCTTCTACAACCACCAACTTGTTCCTACTGGAAAAAAATGGTAATGTCCTTAATTCATCAAAAATTACCCCACCGGAAGTCTCGTTCCCGCTAAATTCAATCAATGCCAGAGTAGGGTCGTTATCTTTGAGCACATTAGCCTTTACTGCTGAAAGCGCCTCATGGATAAAAAATGCTTCGTCTCCAAAAAAAATAAAGACCGGAAGCTTATTGTCTTTATTCATTAAGGTCCTGAACTGGTAAATATCCATTATTTTAGCCTCTGGGCAATTCCAGCTACCATAAAATAAACCTCATCTGCTTCACCGGCAAGACTTTGGTTTGCATAACCTGCAATATCCCGAAATTCGCGAGACAAGGCATTGTCTGGTACAATACCAAGACCAACCTCATTTGATATGACAATAACATCAGACCTCGACTCGCGGCACACCTGAATGAGTTTGTTAATCTCTGCCATGATATACTTCTGCCTCTGTTTTAGATCCACCGTCTTCATGTCTGAACAACCAGCAGAATTCAAAAACATATTCGTAATATAGAGGGTAATGCAATCAATTAAAACAAGCCCTGCCTTGCCATTCAGGTCAGACACCACCCTGTCTACACAATAAGAAGACTCGATGGTCTTCCAGTTAAGGGGACGTCTGGCGCGATGTGTCTGAACCCGTTCGCGCATTTCTTCATCTTTAGCTTCTGCGGTAGCTATATAAACCACGGCATTATACTTTTTAGCAAGTCCTTCTGCAAAGGCAGACTTGCCGCTCCGTGCGCCACCTAAAACGAAGGTTATTTTTGCCATTTTTACATCATACTGCTTGAGATAATAGATAGTTTATCAGAATACGAGATGTATAAACATTTATAAATTTTATACTATCTTATTCTAATAGTATTTTCAAACCTTTCAAGGTAATTTAACTATGAAATTTTCACCATCAGCAATATCAATTTTTTCCGGCCTGAAGTATGTATTTTATTTTTTACATGTTGACATTTATAGTATTTATTGTCTATATTTTAGAGTGGTTTTGCTTATTGACTTAGCTGACCCAATATGGGCTTTTTCTCCTAACTTCGCAGGCAATCTTTACCTTAAAGAAAAACCTCGTTTAAAGACTTGCGATTCATAGCATTAACGATATTCTGGATCAACTAAGTCAATAGTAAATGATAGTTAATAGCCGTTAACATATTAGCTTCTTAAATAACGGATACGTTCAAGTAAAAAAAGGGGGACGAACGATGGTCTTTGGTGACGTATACAAAGGCAAAACAGTTTTTATTACCGGGCATACTGGATTTAAAGGGTCGTGGCTAAGTGAATGGTTACTTTTACTGGGTGCAAACGTTGTGGGCTATTCCCTTGAGCCTCCTACAGAGCCTTCACTGTTTGCCGCAGTCCAACTTAATGAGCGTCTGACAGCCGATATACGAGGGGATGTCCGGTCACTTGATACCATACAGGCAAGGATCAGCAAACATACACCTGATTTTATTTTTCATCTGGCTGCTCAACCACTCGTTCGACAAGCTTACGACGAACCTTACGAAACTTTTGAAACGAATGTCATGGGGAGTCTGAACGTACTTGAAGCCGTGAGGCGCGAGAACAGAAATTGTATTGTTATCATGATAACTACCGATAAGGTGTATGAAAATGTGGAGTGGGAATATGCCTACCGGGAAAATGACCCTCTGGGTGGCCGTGATCCGTACAGCGCGAGTAAGGCATGCGCGGAAATCTCCATCTCCGCCTACCGGCAGTCTTTCTTTAGCAACCGTCAGGATATCCCCGGAGCACCAATCATTGCAGTTGCCAGCGTCCGAGGCGGCAACGTTATTGG
>JAUQXU010000341.1 GCA_030837935.1 Candidatus Brocadia sp. | reverse complement strand
AGCGAGAAATTGATGAGAGAAGGCGTTGAACACGAGGTGTTGAATGCCAAACAACATGAGAGGGAAGCGCATATCGTTGCAAAGGCCGGGCAACGTGGGAATGTTACTATTGCAACAAACATGGCCGGGAGAGGCACTGATATTGTTTTGGGTGAGGGGATTGCCGCCATCGGCGGCCTTCATATTGTGGGTACTGAGCGGCACGAGGCACGGCGTATTGACAACCAGCTTCGTGGACGTGCCGGTCGTCAGGGAGATCCCGGTTCGTCCCGCTTTTATGTATCGCTGCAAGACGATTTGATGCGTATCTTTGCCTCTGAGCGTGTGAGCTCGCTGCTGAAAACCTTCGGAATGGAAGAAGGTATGGCGATTGAACACTCGATGGTCAGCAGGTCTATTGAAAGAGCACAGAAAAAGGTAGAGGAACATAATTTCGAAATACGGAAACACCTGCTCGAATACGATGAGGTCATGGACCAGCAGAGAAAAACGATTTATACCCTGAGACAAGACGTCCTGGAAGGCAAGAATATCCGCGATTATATTTTCCGAATGATGGAGGATAGTATCAAAGAGATAACAGCTTTTGCTTACGATACGAAGAGCGGAAGGGGAGAGGAAGAACCATTTGATATTGCTGATTGGTTTAAACAAAAATTTGGCTTGGCTATCGATCTTAATGAAGTTGAAGAAAATACGCGTCAGAATGTGGAAGAGTTCTTGATAAAGAAAGCCGGGGAGGCGTACGAAGCGAAGGAAAATACCATCGGCAAAGAGGAGATGGAAAAGATTGCCCAGATCCTCCTGCTGGAAAAGATTGACACAAAATGGAAAGACCATCTCTATGCCATGGACCATCTGAGATCAGGTATTGGTCTCCGCGGATATGCACAGGTGGATCCTAAAATAGAATATAAAAGAGAAGCGTTGGGGATGTTTGAAAGCATGAATCTGTCGATTCGGGACGAGGTTACCGATCTTATCTTTAAATTGCAATTGGGCAAAGAAGCGGAGAGGAAAGATATATGGCACCCTGACCACTATGTTCATCAGGAAGTTTCCGGATTAGAGACCATGCAAAAACCACCTGCCGCTGCCGGGGTTCCTCAGAATGCACAGGGAAACTCAGATGAGCAGGTTGAGCAGAAGATGGAACCTATTAAAGTTGGAATCAAGGTAGGGAGAAATCAGCCTTGTCCGTGTGGTAGCGGTAAAAAGTTCAAGCAGTGTTGTGGCAGGGCAAGTTAAATTTTTTATAATGCCCTGAATGATACCAGCGAAAGATACCTGCATAATCTGAAAGTCTATTTCATTCCTCATGTCGATACTCTTTGATGCTGTGTATGTAACGGCGCTTACCGTAGGTTCTCCCTATTTTTTCTTGAAATTCATAACGAATGAACGGTATAGGTCTGGCTTAGTACAGCGTTTGGGTTGGGTTAATACACGGAAAAGCGAAAATGCCTGTATCTGGATTCATTGTGCTTCTGTTGGAGAAGTCCTGACGGTAAAAGCGCTTGTAAAATCCATTGAAAAAGAGTTTAATAATCTGGATATTATCATTTCAACCAATACGAATACGGGATTGTCTGTTGCCACAAGATGTTTTGCCGGCAAAAAGATTTTTTATTTCCCTCTCGATTTGAGCTGGGTGGTCGATAAAGTGCTAAAGGCCATGCAGCCTAGTTGTGTGGTATTGGTTGAATTGGAAATATGGCCTAATTTTTTGATAACGGCTGCAAAGATGCGTCTTCCTGTAATTTTACTGAATGCCAGGATATCTGAAAAATCTCTGAAATGGTACCGTGTGCTCAGTAAGATTTCCAAAGAGTTCTTTGAAAGTCTGGCAAGGAAAGAGAATGTCTTTTGTGCGAGGACCACGACTGATGCGGCACGCATTATAAATCTGGGAATACCCGAGGCTCAAGTTTTTGTTACGGGCAATATGAAATTTGATAATCTTGTAACCGAAGTCTCGGAAGATATGAAGAGACGGTTATTGTGTCTCTTTGAGATTGATAAAGAGAATACAGTGATTGTTTGTGGGAGTACTCACGAAGGTGAAGAGCTGGTTATCCTGAAAGTCTTCAAGCAGATCAGGACAAAAATTGAGAACCTCAGACTTGTTTTGGTGCCGAGACATATCGAAAGGGTGAATGACGTAATCAAAGCAATTGAATCTGCAGGGTTTAAGTATGCCAGAAAAACTTTTCTCGACAAGGGGGAAAAGATAGGCAAGGATAAAAATGAAACGGTTGTTCTCGTCGACACCGTTGGGGAATTACTCACAACATACAGCATTGCCGATTGTGTGTTTGTTGGAAAAAGCCTTGTGCCGCAGGGCGGGCAAAATATGATGGAACCTGCAGGGCTGGCTAAACCAATTCTTGTTGGTCCCCATACGTTTAATTTTCATGAGGAGGTACAGTTATTGCGAGAAGCCAATGCCATAGAAATTGTTCAGAATGAGTCGGCACTATTAACTAAAATGACGTATTTATTAGAGCACCAGGATGAGGCGCTGGAAATGGGTAAGAGGGCACAAGCGGTTGTAATGAAACAAAGAGGTGCTACAGATCGTAATGTAAAAGCATTAAGGAACATTTTGTTGAAGGAGAGGAAAGTACCGGTATGAAAAAAGGAAGGCATTTATTTACCTCAGAATCAGTATCTATGGGGCATCCGGATAAGGTCGCTGACCAGATATCTGATGCCGTGTTGGATGCAATGCTTGAACAAGACCCGATGAGCAGGGTTGCATGTGAAACATTGGTAACAACAGGTGTAGCCTTTGTAGCGGGCGAATTTACTACAAAGGCCAATGTAAACATTCCTGATATCGTAAGAAATACGATAAAAGAAATTGGTTATGGTGATGCGTCGATAGGATTTGATTATAACACGTGTGCGGTTATCACGAGTATTGGCAAACAATCGCCGGATATCTCGCAGGGGGTATCCGAAGGCGAGGGTCTCTATAAGGAACAGGGGGCTGGCGATCAGGGTATGATGTTTGGCTATGCCTGCAACGATACGCCGGAACTGATGCCGCTTCCTATTATGTTGGCTCACAGGATTATTATAAAACATGCTGAATTAAGACAGAGCGGGAAATTGAAATATTTGCGTCCCGATGCAAAATCTCAGGTTACGGTGGAATACGAAGATCACAAGCCTGTCAGGGTACACACGGTAGTTATTTCTACCCAGCATGCCCCGGATGTGAAATACGAGACCATTAAAGAGGATATGATTGAGAAAGTCGCGAAACAGGTGATTCCGGCGAATCTGTTAGACAGCAAGACGATTTATCATATCAATCCGACAGGACGTTTTGTGATTGGAGGTCCCCAGGGGGATTGCGGCCTGACGGGACGTAAGATTATTGTGGATACGTATGGCGGCTGGGGACGCCATGGTGGAGGTGCTTTTTCGGGAAAAGACCCAACGAAGGTCGATCGAAGCGCCTGCTATGCTGCCAGACATATTGCAAAGAATGTGGTGGCTTCTGGTCTTGCAGACCGATGCGAGGCACAGGTGGCTTATGCCATTGGTGTGGCAAAACCCCTCGCAATCCATATTACTACCGAGGGTACCGGCAAGATTCCTGATGAAAAACTTACTCAGATTTGTGAAAAGGTTTTTGATATGACACCTAGCGGTATTATTGATCGGTTAAAACTGAGAAGACCGATATACAAGATTACGGCTCGTCACGGCCATTTTGGCCGTGCAGAGGATACTTTTACGTGGGAGAAGACGGATATGGTTGATGCCCTGCGAAAGGCGGCAGGCGTTTAGATGAGAAGCAGGTTAAGGGGCACGTTGCAACGTGCCCCTTCCGTTTATACCATGCTTACAAAAAATCATCCTTAACAAAGATCATGAAAGGCTCATGTATCTTAATCGGATACCAAAAGATTTTGTCTGGCAAAATTTTTTAGATGAAAAGGAGAATGTATGAACTGTGATATTAAAGATGGAAATCTTGCACCAGGTGGCAAGAAGCGTATTGAATGGGCAAGTAATGATATGCCTGTTCTGGCTCAGGTAAAGGAGAGGTTTGAAAAGGAAAAACCCCTGAAGGGGATGAAGATGTCCGCCTGTCTTCATGTAACTGCAGAGACAGCAAATCTGGTCAGAACACTCAAGGCTGGTGGGGCTGACGTTGTTCTTTGCGCCTCGAATCCTTTATCAACCCAGGACGATGTTGCCGCTTCTTTATCCATGGATTATGGTATTCCTGTCTTTGCTATCAAAGGGGAAGACAACAAAACGTATTACAAACATATTACCTCGGCCCTTGACCACAAACCGACCATTACGATGGATGACGGCGCTGACCTGGTTTCTGCTATCCATAAAGAGCGTAAGGAACTGATTCCACAAATCATTGGGAGCATGGAAGAAACAACTACCGGGGTAATACGGTTAAAGGCTATGGAAAAAGACGGGTCGCTAAAGATCCCCGTTGTTGCGGTAAATGATGCCGACACAAAGCACCTTTTTGACAATCGTTATGGAACTGGCCAATCTACCATCGATGGGATTATCCGGGCGACAGACGCCCTGCTGGCAGGCAAGGTATTTGTTGTTGCTGGTTATGGATGGTGTGGAAAGGGGCTCGCCATGCGGGCAAAAGGTATGGGCTCCAATGTCGTGGTTACAGAAATAGACCCAATTAAGTCACTGGAAGCCGCTATGGATGGTTTTATGGTTATGCCTATGAGTGAAGCGGCAAAAATTGGCGATCTGTTCTGCACCTTAACGGGAAACATGCACGTAATCAGAAAAGAACATTTTGAAGTCATGAAGAATGGGGCGATGGTCTGCAATTCTGGTCATTTTAACGTGGAGATCGATATTGCCGCTTTAGAATCTATAGCCACAAAGATTAATAAGTCAGTTCGTAATTTTGTAGACCAATATGTGCTCAGGAATGGAAGGTCCATTAGTCTCCTGGGGGAAGGTCGCCTTATTAATCTTGCCGCAGCGGAAGGCCATCCCGCATGTGTTATGGATATGAGTTTTGCAACCCAGGCATTGGCTACGGAATATGTAATAAAAAATAAAGGCAAATTAGTATCAAAGGTGTACGAAGTACCCAAAGAGATTGATCAATGGGTGGCCAGTCTGAAGTTGAAATCCATGGGCATTGCTATTGATACGCTTACAAAAGAGCAGGAGAAATATCTTGCTTCGTGGGAGGAAGGCACCTAAAGTGGATAAGTCAGAATCAAAGTATTTCAGATTTGCGATTTTGGATTTTGGATTTAAAATCGTAAATCGCACACCATAAATCGCAAATTTACTATGGCTATTATAAAACCGTTTCAGGGGTTACGGTACAATCAGGACGTCATAGAGGACATTTCCTCTGTTGTAACGCCGCCGTACGATGTGATTTCTCCTCAAGAGCAGGAGCGGTATTATCAGATTCATCCCAATAATATCATTCGCCTGGATTTAGGAAAA
>JAUQXU010000340.1 GCA_030837935.1 Candidatus Brocadia sp. | reverse complement strand
TTAAATCTCCATTCTAAAAAGAGGGGCCGGGGGTGTGTTATGGCATTATGTACACACCCCTAAATCCCCTCTTTCTAGAGGGGAATTACAAAAGATTGAAATTCCTTATCATTAAATTATGCTGCCTTTGGCAGCGACGTTAAGGCAGACGCATGTTCCGGTCTTTTGCAGCTTCAGTATCTTCTGCGATCAACAGAACTATTACAAAACACAGACACGGGAACTAAAATTCCTATACTTATCAGAGTAATAATCATACCAATAGTAAATGATTTTGGCTCGTAAATAAACTTAATCACGTGCTCCCCTTTTTCAAGGAAGACTGACCGGAGGATATAATTGGCCTTTAACACCTTACTCTTTTTCCCATCAACGTACGCATTCCAGCCGGGATAGAAGGTGTCACCAAGGACAAGATAACCATCCTCCAAGAGAGTCGCCTTTATGGTAACTCTGTTTGGTGTGTATTCAAGAATTGTAGGATTAGCCTCTTTCTGCAAATTTTCTCTGGATGTATTCGTGGTAAGTCGGGACGGTTCTTCCAGGATAACATATTCTTTGGGATCAAATTCACTGTTGGAGAGTTCTTTAAATATGGCATCTCTTCCCTGCAAGGTCTTGGCCTTATGGACAATAAAGGCACGCGGCAATGCCTGGGTATTTCGAAAAAGGGCGTATTGAGAATCACGAAAGACCGGTTTTATCGTTGGGTGTTCTATCCTCACATTGGCGGGAAGAAGCATATATTTTAAGTTGAGCAGATTGGTCAGTTTGGAAATTTGTGCAACTTCCATAACAATGCGCGGTTCTTCGATGGGTTTACCATCGGATAGATTAATAAATTCGCTGTATTCTTTAATAACGTTGGCGTCATATCCACCGATATGAGAAATGTCATGCGCCATACCCTGGTTGAGCTCAAAATGGCCCACTGTCGTAATGCGGAACGGTTCGGGGTCATTTTTCAAGACGTTGAGCACTTCCTTATTCCAAAAACATTGGCGGGCATCAAAGATCACCATATATTGGTTCCCGAAACACCAGAGGTCTCCGAATAGTAAAGCTATGGTAATGGGGATTAAAATCTGCCTTTTCAACCTGGCATTTATCCATAGGCCCATAACAAGCAAGCCTAGTATCGTGAGAATGATAAATTTTACGGCCCCCTTCGTGGCAACGCTAAAGGTTGCATGCAAAAATCCGGCATCATTCAGGCTGGGTAATGTGGTATATCGATCTTCCAGAGAACAAATCGCATGAATAATGTCATGCCATGTCCCATATCCTGCCCTGAACAAAAAGAAGATTAAGAGAAACAGGCTTATTGCAGCAGTAATACCAATGGTAATATAAAGAAAAGAAGATATCTTTTTCCTGGTAAAAATACCCTTTTGCAAGTATTCTGCCCCGATGCCGGAAAGTACGGAAAGGGAAAAGACAACAATAAAAATGAATTTGGAGTTTCCCCGAAACATGTTAAATCCAGGCACAATGGTATAAAGGATTTTCAAGAGCGGTGTGAACTTGCCCAAGGCAAGGATCGTTGTGACAAGCGCTAAAATGAGAAAGACCTTCGTAATTTTATTTCTATTATAAAATGAGGCAAGTGCACACAACAGCAAAGGAAGAATACCAACGTACAACGACATCTCCCAGAGGTAATACCTCCCCCAATAAACGGCTTTGAGTGAATCCCCCAAAAATTCGGGAATAAATAAGGTGATGAAATTTTCTGGTGCAAAGGAAAACTGGCCTACCCATTCATAGGAAATCGTTTGTCTGGCAGAGTGTTGAATCATCTCAAAGGCCGGTAATAGTTGGATAGCAGCAAGTGAAACGCCTGCAACATAGAGAATAAAAACGCCTGCCGTATGATACCCAACAAATTTCCAATTCCTGTGCTCTCTGAATTCCTGGATAATGCGTATGATAAAATATATTACTACGGCAATGGCGGTATAAAAAAAATATTGTGGATGACCCGCCAATATATTCAACGCAACCGCAACCCCACCCAGAAGTGTATAGAAAAAATTCATCTTACGGATAAATAACTCTGAGAATAAAAGAATAAGCGGTAGCCATATCATGGTGCACAGATTGGGGAGGTGACCTGGATAGACATGGAATATCTGTGGGGCGCAAAACATAAATATGATGGACGAAATTATACAACTTGATCGGGAAAGCCTGGCTGTATGTAATTGCTGATTTGAGATTGCAGATTTTAGATTTAAAAATCTAAGATATAGGTACGTAAACACTCCCGATAAAAATACATGGAGGATGATGCTATAGTTGATAGCTACATGAATAGGGAATACAAGAAAGATCAGATTGAGCGGATAGAATATGGCAGATTGCACTCCGCCAACAAAAGGCGTTCCGCCGTAAATATATGGATTCCAGAGGGGAATAGTTCCTTTAGCCAGCGTATTGAAACCAAAATATCTCCAGTAAAATAACTGGTGGCGGGTATCGGTATTCTGATCGCTCAGGACACTAAAATCCGTGGGAATAACAACGTTGTGGAAATATGCCAGGGTAAGAAGGAATAAGGTTAGTATTGCAAACCAATCGTATTTAGACCATGCTTCCCACTGGTTTGTAATCAAACTTGGAGCTGAATAATTGCTGTAGTTCTTGCTTCGCATTTGGCCTTTTTAATTTCTTTCCTAATTAGTTTGGCTTGTAATCTGACAGAGGATTACATCATCGCCGTCTAATGTTGTGATAACTACGGCAGGTCGTCGTTTAGTTTGAGTCAAGTCGGAGAAGGGAAAGGGGACGACAACATCCCCTTTTACAAATTTTGCCACGCCCCGTCCTCCTCCGGTTTGAGCCAATCTTTTTTAAGCGAAGATTCGTTTGCGATAGCAGTATCGAGCCTTTCGCTAATTATTTTTGTCTTCAAAAAATGAATAAAATCTAATACCTCGCCAAGGAAAGATTCTGGAACATGTTCAATCTCACTTATGAGTAATTCTTTTTTGCTCAAATGTTTATTATTTTAAATTCGCTGTAATTATAAATACACTACCTTACGGGATTATATGTTAAGATATTAAGTAAATTCTACGAAGGTTAGTTTACCCTTTTAGCGAGTCATTTCAAACAAAAAACCATGCAAAACAGAACATTCCACATCTTCCTATTCCTGTGCATTGCAGCGATTGGTTGTTACGCAACCATTGCACAGGTGATATTGATTCGTGAATTCCTGAATATCTTTTATGGCAACGAACTGTGCTTGGGTATCGTATTTGGTGCATGGTTTCTGGGTATTGCAATCGGTGCCTTTGTGGGTGCAAAGATTGAGCATACCTTTCAGCATGTCTTCAGCGTATTCATCATTACATTGTTCATTATGTGTCTTGTATTACCCGTACAAATCTTTTCGGTACGCTGTGTACGGGACTTTTTGAGCGTTGGAATAGGTGAGTATATCTCGTTGCTACCCTTGTTCCTTACTTCCATCGGATTAATCTTTCCGTTTAGTTTTATCGTTGGCTTTATCTTCCCATTCTCATCAAAGGTTGTGTGGAATGTT
>JAUQXU010000339.1 GCA_030837935.1 Candidatus Brocadia sp. | reverse complement strand
GGGTAGATTTGCGAACTATCAACTTATACAACTCCAAGATTAATCAAAGACATTTTTTGAGAATCACATTTAATAGTGTCCAAAATATTCTTGGTAATTGTTTCTATTTTCGTGTCGGAATTAATCTCCTTTAAAATTCCGTTCTTTTTATAATATTCAATCAAATCCTCAGTTTGTTCATGGTAAACCCGCATCCTTTCCATCACCGTATCCAGCTTGTCATCCGTTCGTTGATACAATTCACCACCGCATTTATCGCAAACTCCATCTTTCACAGGAGGAACAAATTTAATATGATAGTTTGCGCCACATACACCGCAAATTCTCCTTCCTGACAACCTGAGCACAACACTTTCTTTTGAAACTGCAAAATAAAACACTAAATCTAATTTATTCCCAAGTTTTTTTAACATCTCATCCAACACCTTTGCTTGAGACAAAGTTCTGGGAAAACCATCTAAAATAAACCCGTTACTACAATCATTCTTTAATATACGCTCCCTAATGATATCAACAACTAGTTCATCAGGTACCAACATCCCTTTCTCTATAAAATACTGAGCCTTTATCCCCTTCTCTGCTCCCGTTTCGACCGCCTCTCTCAGTAAATTTCCAGAAGATATATGCGGTACATTTTTTTCTTTACTAACGGTTTCAGCCTGTGTTCCTTTACCTGCCCCCGGAGGACCAAGAAAAACAATTCTCATCCCATTCTTCCTCTAATTCTTGTACCACCACTCAGGAACCCACTATATTGTCTCATGATCATATGGGATTCTATCCTTTGCACCATATCAAGCGCTACACCAACGATAATAAGCAAACCTGTTCCACCATAAAAACCAGCGATAGCCCGATTAAGCTCAAAGCCACCAGCCACAAGCTTTGGTAAAATTGCTATCAAGGCAAGAAAAGCCGCCCCAGCTAAAGTAATTTTACCCATGATCCCCTCTAAATACTCTGCCGTCCTATGACCAGGGCGAATTCCAGGGATAAAACTTCCATAGTCTTTCATGTTATTTGACATCTCTTTAGGATTGAATTGTATTGCAGTCCAAAAATAACAAAAAAAGGTTATAAGAAGTACATAAAGCATGACATAAATTACGCCTCCCTGCAAAACTTCAGACAGTCGAGAGGTAATCCAATATCCAAAACTCCCAGCCTCAAATCTAACCTGAATACCCTGCATTATTGCTGCTGGAAAGATTAGCAATGATTGTGCAAAAATAATGGGCATTACACCTGCTTGGTTCACACGAAGAGGTAAAAAATGCCTTTGTCCGCCATACACCTTTCTTCCGCGAGTGTGTTTCGCCTGCTGGACGGGAATGCGTCTTTGCCCCTGCGTAATATAAACAACCCCCCCCACAATCGCAAGGAACATAGCTAGCAGGACGATTAACTTAACGATTCCTATCTGATGTTCAGCGGGAGTTACAGAAAATGTAAAATTCTGCATAACCTGAGAAAAAGCCCAAGGTAAACGTTCAATAATGCCGACCATGATAACTATAGAAATTCCACTGCCAATCCCATGCTCTTCTATTTGCTCTCCAATCCACATGAGAGTCATAGTTCCAGTTGTCAAGAGAAGAGCCGCCATCGCTTGAAAACTGAAACCTTGAAGATAGACCGGAATCACAGGAACTCCATTGAACTCTACCGTATAAAGCGTTCGGGTCATTACAAATGCCTGGAATAAGCATAATCCAACTGTTGCAAGTCTCGTGTATTGGTTGATTTTTTTTCTTCCAACCTCACCCTCCTTCTGCAATCTTTCTAAGTAGGGCACTACACCAACCAATAATTGGAAAATAATAGACGCGCTAATATAGGGCATGACACCTAAACCAAATATCGCCCCTGATGTCAACGCGCCACCAGCGAACATATCAACCAGTCCTAGCAACTGACCAACACCTGTTTGTGTAAATTGATGAAAATATGACTTCAGTACCGTAGTATCAATCCCTGGTATTGGTATATATACCCCGATACGACATAGGGCAATAAGGCCTAGAGTTATCAATACTTTCTTGCGTAATTCAGGTATTCTAAAAATATTTCCAAATTGTTCAATCATGATAAACCTTTATTTCTCCGCCTGCAGCCCTGATCTTTTCCATAGCAACTTTGCTAAACTTATGTGCCATAACTGTCAAAGAAATTTTTATCTCACCATCACCAAGTACCTTCACACCATCTAAGACTTTCTTAATAATCCCTGCATCCACCAACTTTTCCACATCCACCGTTACGCCTTTATCAAACTGTGCAATATCTTTTATATTTACTATGGCATATTTCTTTTTGAAAGGATTATTGAATCCTCGCTTGGGCAACCGACGGAAAAGAGGCGTTTGTCCTCCTTCAAACTGAATCGAAGTTTCATTGCCGGACCGGGCAGTCGCCCCTTTACCTCCTCTACAAGACGTTTTCCCCATCCCTGATCCTCTGCCTCGCCCTACCCGCTTCTTACGCTTTCTATAAAAAGGTATAGCTTTTACATCCATGAAATTCATTCTATCTTCACTCCTCTTAATTCCTCGATCTCTTTCTTTGTTCTTAATGCCCTCAAACCCAGCAGAGTAGCCTTAGCAACATTTAGCGGATTTCTCTTTCCATAACATTTTGTCAAAATATTTTTAATTCCCACAGACTCAAGCACAGCACGCGCTGAAGCCCCTGCTTTTATTCCGGTTCCGGGTGAGGCAGGTTTTAAAAAAACACTCGCAGCCTTAAATCTCCCCAGCGCTATATGGGGTATCGTATCACCTTTTATTGGAATTTTGACCATTTGCTTTTTGGCTTCCTTAACTGCCTTACTCACAGCACTAGGCACCTCTCTCGCTTTTCCAAACCCTATCCCAACACTACCCTTTCGGTCCCCCACGACCACGAGTGCACTAAAACTCATCGACTTCCCACCCTTTGTCACTGTTGTACACCGGTTTATCCTTACGACTGTTTCTTCTACATTTATTGGTTCTTCCAAACGTGCCAAAAGAATCTCCTTGTAAGAATCTGCTTTTTAGAAACTCAAATTGTGCTTTCTTGCACTTTCTGCTAAGGCCTTTATCCTGCCATGGAACTTATAGCCACCCTTATCGAATACAACTTTTGTAATACCTTTAATTTTCGCTTCTTCTGCAATTTTTTTCCCCACAATCTCAGCAGCCTTTACGTTTCCGCCATACTGGATCTGTGAACGAACGTCAGGTGATTGCGTCGATGCCGCAGCCAAAGTTCTTCCTTCTGCATCATTAATAATTTGACAATATATATTTTTTAAAGTCCGGCAGACGCTTAAACGTGGCCTCTCGCTTGTGCCAACTACCTTGCGTCTGACCCTAACATGACGTCTTGTTCTTTTGCGCAATTTTTCCTTTATATGATCCATATTAAACCCTTAAAAAAAACTACTATGCTGCCCCCGATGTGAATGCCTTTCCAGCCTTCCTTCTAATAACTTCACCCTCATATTTAATCCCCATCCCTTTATATGGTTCTGGCGGCTTCATACCTCTGATAACTGCAGAAAATTGTCCAACCACTTGCTTGTCCGGCCCAGAAACAGTAAGTCTCCCCGGATTCGTTGGATTCGTAACATCCACCTTTATTCCTTTAGGAACCTCCAACCGCACGGGATGTGTATAACCTAGCGACAACAAAAGCTGACTGCCTTGCACCTTCGCATTGTATCCAAGTCCCACAATTTCAAGATTTCTCGAATAACCCTTAGTCACACCTAAAACCATATTTGCAATTAATGCCCGCGTCAAACCATGAAGTGCTTTATGATATTTGTCTTCAGAACGCCTCTTCACGAAAACTTGCATATCTTGCTGGTTCAACTCTATGCTCATATCGGGATGAAAAACCTGATTTAACTTCCCTTTTGGTCCTTCAATATTCACGACATTGCTACTTATGGAAATTTTAACATCTTTTGGTACTTTGACTGGCTGTTTTCCTATTCGTGACATTTTATTCCTCTATCCAGATTGAACCTATTACGATACAATTCCAATAAGCTCTCCACCAATCTTAAGCTTTCTACATTCATTATCGCTTATAATACCCTTTGAAGTAGAATATATTCCTATGCCAATCCCTCCAAAAATCTTTTTAACCTCATCCGCTTTTTTATAAATACGTCTACTTGATTTACTTATCTTATCTATTTTATTAATTATCTGTTGCTTCAATGGACCGTATTTAAGATAAATTCTAAATAAATCTTGAGTGTCCGCATTAGAGATTTTTTTATATTCCTTTATAAAACCCTCTTCTTTTAGTATCTTTAAAATAGCTAACTTCATTTTAGACGCAGGAACATCTACACTTTCTCTTTGAATTGCACATGCATTTCTCACACGCGTAAACATATCTGAAATTGGGTCTGTCATACTCATCTTTTTAATCCTTATTTTCTAATGCATTCGCTAAATATTAATGAAAATCAAATTCTTTCTACCAACTCGCCTTCTTTACACCTGGTATTTCACCTTTTGATGCAAGCTTCCTAAAGCACAGCCTGCAAATCTGAAATCTACGATAATACGCCCTTCGTCTTCCACATAATTTACACCGGTTATATCTTCTCGTTTCATATTTTGGCTCTTTTTTCGATTTTTCTATTAAACATTTCCTCGCCATTAATACTCCCTATTCTAATTTAAAAGGCATACCTAACAACTTCAACAACTCGCGCGATTGTTCATTCGAATTGCCAGTCACCACCAAGGTGATATCCATACCTTGAACAAATTCGACCGCTTCAATATTTATTTCTGGAAACACGATTTGTTCCGTAAGACCGATCGTATAATTTCCACGACCATCGAAAGATTTTGTGGAAAGCCCTCTGAAATCCCTTATTCTCGGCAACACAATACTAATCAAACGATCTAAAAACTCAAACATCCTTTTTCCCCGAAGCGTCACCTTACATCCGATAGCTTGACCCTGCCTAAGTTTAAAACCTGAAATGGCCTTTTTTGCTTTCGTAACAAGCGGTTTTTGACCTGTAACCACCGTTAAATGCTTTGTTGCCTCTTCGATGAGTTTTTTATTTTCTGTTGCCCGCCCCACACCCATATTAACAACGATCTTCGTAATCCTAGGCACGGACAATTTGTTTTTATACCTAAACCTCTCAATGAGCTGCGGCACTATTTGTTGCTTATACTTTTCTAACAATCTTGTCATATTTTTAATCCCAAACTTCAATCAGCTGACATTATTTCGGAACCACAATAAACACATATACGTGGCTTATTACCATTTTCAAGTGTCTTTTTACGTACCCGTACT
>JAUQXU010000338.1 GCA_030837935.1 Candidatus Brocadia sp. | reverse complement strand
TGACGCTTCCTGAACAACCTCCGCCCAAGGTTTATGCCTCAGGACAGATCGGTCTGTAGTGCCGACCTTTTTACACGACCCCTTGAATTTACTGGCTTAGCGGCTTGCCTACCCCTCGAATTGCGAAGGTCGGGTTAATTCTCGTTCTTCTTCATCGGGAGTAAATATACCAGTTCGATATAATGGCCCTTTTGTTTTTCCTTTGATTTCGTAATAATTGATATAATCTTTCCAGCATTCTGTAAGCCTTAACGCTTGAAATTCTTTTTCAAATTTACCTTTGAAGAAAGGCCCAAGAGGCAATGATACAACGATGTGAATTGTTCCTTCCTTAGCTGTCACACAATTGAAATCTTCAATAATCTCAGGTGCTATTTCTTCTGTTAACTCCCGATTATCCCAAAGAATATCTTTTAGTTTTGAAGGTAATTCATTCAAGAATTTTTTTTTGTCTTTTTCATATTCAGTTTTTAATTTATTTAATTTTTGATATTTTGGAGCAACACATGTTGAATAAGGACATGCTGAATAAGGCTCTTTAATATTTTCTATTTCTTCCCATATTTTTTCTGCTATTTCTTCTTTCCAATTAGGCTTTTTTTTATTATCTTCATATTCATCGAAGATTTTTTTCTTTTTACCTTCTATTTCCTTCTTCTTTTGCTTTAATTCCTTCATCTTTTCTCTCCTGCTGGTTCAAGTTTGCAACTTGAACCCGAATATTTTATAATAATTAATATTCCACAAAAATTCCAACTTACGGGTTCAATTTAAAAAATTGAACCGCCAGGAAAAAAACATTACTCTAATTCAAATTTTAAGAAATTGAAAATTTGTGAAAGAGATAAAATACAAACCAATTGGGATCATTCATTCTCAATTCAAAGAACCAAGAGGAACACCTATACAACCATCAGCTGCCAGGGATATCAAAGGAACAGTCGAGGTGTTCCTGGAATATGCTGAAGGCTTGAAAGATATCGAAGGTTTTTCCCACATTATTTTGATATACCACTTTCATTTAGCCAAGAAGTTACCGTTAAAAGTGAAACCATACATGGGCACCAAAGTTCACGGGGTCTTTTCAACACGAGCACCGAGTAGACCAAACCCTATAGGCATTTCTACCGTACGTCTTATGGGGATTGAAAAGACTGTACTTCATATTCAAGATGTGGATATTGTGGATGGCACTCCCCTGCTGGATATCAAGCCGTATGTACCGGCATTTGACGTAAGAAAAGTAAAAAAGATAGGATGGCTCGAACAGAATATTCGTAAGCTTCCGGCAACAAAGGATGACGGAAGATTCGTAAAACAACTGTGAGAAACTAGACCAACAGTACCACTTACTCTTCCCACGGCACCACGATAGGAATGGTAGGATGGGTCAAGCGAAGCGGACCCATCAAAAATCTATTCCAGATTCCTTTCCTTGCATGTGTCAGTAACAACCGTAAAAAAGTAACAACCACCTGGGTACCATGCCTGTCTATATTCCATGTGATTTATTACCAAAATATTGTATGCCAAACAAAGTGTATCATACAAACAAAAAAATGTAATGATGGGTTCGCCCCGCTTAACCCATCCCACAGATGCTTCATCCTGAATCAAACCTTCAGGTTTGAGTTACAGTATTGTGAGATTTTCATGGCTTTCAATGAATCTTCCTCATGTAGAAGATACTTCCGTCGTATTCCTTTCTGATAAGCTGACCGTGGGCAACTAACTCATGAACAATGGACCAATCTGCCTTTGCCCGATCCAGAAATTCTTTTACTGCGTCCTCACGCATGGGATGCACAGCTGTGATGCTCAAGAGATCATCTTCTACATTTCCCGTGAAAGCAAATGCATTCCTCTCGTAACCAATTCAGCTTTTCTGAGATCTTCTCTGACATCTGCACGCCAGATGAGGGATGCATTGGTTATCACCGCAATCCTGATCCCATACGATTTCAGCAGTTCAATCTCCTGACCAAGATTGACATCCAGGGTAGGCTCACCGTCAGGCACAAAGGTAAAGTAATCTACGGATTCTCCAGATTCCCTTACCTTCTCAATTTTCTCTCCCGTTTCTTTCAGAATAACATCCGGTTCAAAAAATTCACGGCGCTTAACCAGCATTTTAATTGTATGTCCCAACTGGCAATAGACACACGAATAGGAACAAACTTTCGGTGGAATGTTGTTAATTCCCAGACTGCGCCCCAAACGCCTGGATGGAACTGGTCCAAAGATGATCATTTTGTAGTGAGTAGGATAAATTAAGCGACAGCGAACCCACCCCTGAGTCCCCTCCCAAGAGGGGATTGAGGAGTGGGTATTATGAAGGTGGACTTCGTCGTGAGCTCAGTCGAACGATTCGGCGCAAAAGACAGCGCCTTAATCCACCCCACCCGGACTCATTGTAATTTAGTTTTTTAAAATATGTCTGTTTTGTCAACAATTATCTTCTTGTTTTTAACTCAAGATTTTACGGATTTGTCTTATGCAAAAAACCGTTCGGTGTCCTTTACCATCAAAAGATCTTTCCTGGATCCTATTAGTGCTTGCCCGGCTCAAGTATCTTGCCGCCACGAGCAGAAAGTATGTATGCCTCTATAGCCTTCATTTTAGAATCGTCCTCTGCAAGCTTTTCTCCTTCCATTGGGTTTTCAATACACCAGTTTATCATATCTCTCAGAAGAGCTACCTTATTCATTTGTGTCTGATATTTGGGATATGTTTCAGGATGGGTATTTGCAGCATCCGGATGACACATGTCGCAGGAAATCCCGTTTTTACCAAGGCCGGGGTTATGAAATAACGCATATCCTTCATTAATCATACGATCCATTTCAGCTGCCCATACCTTCTTTTCCCTTTCCGTGTGCGATTTTCCCCCATGCACTAATACGAGAGGTATTTCTTCTGTATCCCTGACGGTAACATATGGCATGCCGTTGATAGAAAGCTGGATAAACATCTCGGTTTTCGGTAATTTCGCAGTAATTTCTTCCTCACAGAATTCCATGAGTTGCATCAGAAGTTCCGATGCTTTTCTCGCTTTGTGTACTGGCATGGCTTCTCCTTCATTACATCCTTCGACGATCACCCTTTTCCTGCCATCACAGGCAGTAACAATCTGTACAGACTTTTCCCCGGCCGGTTGGACAACATTCGATGTATTACCAACAGAAGCATTTCCCTCTTTTGCAGAATAAGTAATCGCTACCAGGCACAGGCAAAAACAGAGAACAATCTTATATAATATCTTCATTTTTATCTCCCTTAATATCTTTTTTATTTTTTCTTATTTTTCGAATCCTCTAATATGAAGGACCCGTTACCTGCTCTTTACCGGGTAAGAATTTTTCATACGAAACAACCATAGGGTTCCGATCCCAGAGCTGGTACGTTTTGTTAATATTCCCCCGGGAAATTACATTTGCCATCCCCCATCCGGTACCATCGAATTGGTTAAATGGGTCTGCCCTATCCATTTGAATGGTAAGTGCTGGAATACCCTCAGGCGCATAAGGCCAGGGCCATGCAGTGGACAACATACCGTGAAAAACCATGTTCCTTATTTTATTGGTAAGCACCTGATGGGTATGGCCGTGTATAACCGTTACTGACTTGAACGGAGATAGCAATTGCTGGACTTTCTCTGCATCGTCAGTCCAAAAATTCCATGGTTTATAATATTTGTATAAAGGCGAGTGAGAAAAAACAACGATTGGTGTGGCCTTGCTAATACCGGAAAGATCTTCTTTCAGCCACTTCCGCTGTTCATCACCAACGGTAAAAGGTCTCCCTTTTGGATTATCCAGCTGGGCCATAAATAACATACGTTCCATGGGTGACATTTTTGCTTCTGACCAATAATCCTCTACAATAACGCTATTAAGTACAACAAAATGAACTCCCTTATGATCAAAGGAATACGTTGGTTTACCAAAGAATTCCTTCCATCCCTCTCCCATATCATAATACCAATCATGCTCGCCAACCATCATGTAAAGTTTTGGCTTTAGTGGGGCGATAATCTCTTTTCCAAGCAACAACTCCTCCCGCAACCCTAACTGTGCCAGGTCTCCTCCAAAAAGCACAAAGTCTGGCTGTGGTTCCATGGCATTCACGTCCTCAACGGCCTTTATCAAAGCCCTGGCAAATCTATGCTCCTTCCCCCGTGCAAGGAGATGAGAGTCGGATATATAAGCAAACAGAAATTCCTCTTTCCCCTGTTTCATTGCA
>JAUQXU010000337.1 GCA_030837935.1 Candidatus Brocadia sp. | reverse complement strand
TTCAAATGAACCTTCGTAAACTTTAATTACTTCTCTATCAGGAAATACCTCAAAAGAGAATTCAGTACCTCTCACTCCCCCGCCGTTTCGTTCGGTAGAAACTTCAAACTTCCCGCCGCCCAGAAGTTTTTTAACCTTAGTCCAAATGCTGCCATTTATCAGTTTAACAAGCGTTTTGGTTTCTTTGCAAAGGTTTTCTGTAAACATCAGTGAGCTGTTCGGACCCACTACCATTACCGAACCGTCAGCAAGCTCCAGTTTTACAAATCCATCTTCTCCTGTCCTCACCTCCTCATTTTCTACTATATCAAAGCCAACTTTCAACTGCTCTCCGTTTAGGGTACGATAAACAGTGTCTACTTCATCGCCGCAGGCCTGAAGCAGCTCCATGATCTTGACAGAACCGATAACCAGCCCTGAGACCTGGACTACCTTAATTTTGCACTCATTGCTGTATGGGGCTGAAATTTTCGTACCCGAATCATCAAAGAGCAGTGAATCATGACCGCCGCCGAATGAATATGTTTCATTTGCAGCAAATAACAGTAACACTATTACCAATATTTTTCCTGTCATAGCATAATAATTTAATTTAGAATTTTCAAATATAAGAATTATGAAAAAACTTTTAAACAGTCATTATAAAATAAAATTTTTGAAATTATTTGTGTTTAAGGGTGTGCACATTTTATATTAAAATTTATACCTGTTCAAGGTGTTTTAAACTCCGCCTCAACGCCAAAAACCTCCTCAAATAATTTTTTCTTGCTTGATGCTCCCCAAATTTCAAGCGCTAAATTTTCCGCATTACCGGTGATAATAAATGATATTTTTTCATCACTTACGGAAACTTCAATATCGCTGATTGATGATGTATGGCTTCTATCCAGACCGTCTGCTATACGCAGTATAGCTGCAAGTTTCCTGATGATAAGCTGTTCGTCTGCGGTAAGCTTGGCATAATCGGGGTGTTTAAGCTTGGGGTGACTCTTCCTGTGGTACCTCGCTACATTTGCCACAATTTCCTTTTCATTTTCGGTGAAGCCAAGCATCTCCGCGTTGCGGATGATGTAGTATGAATGCCTGTGATGCTGTGAGTGTGATACAAAGCCGCCAACTTCATGCAGAATTGTTGCCGCTTCAAGGTATTCACGCTCCGCCGGACCAAGTTTATGCAGTTTCTTCGTCTGGTCAAATATCTTAAGCGCCAGTTTTGTTACGTGGGCTGAGTGCTCCTTCTCTATCCTGAAATTTTCCGCAATATGCATCACACTGTTATACCTTATGTTGCTTAAATGATCCTTATCCTTTAGTATATATTCCTTTTCAATAGTATCAAGCACAATGCCTTCACGCAGTGCGTATTCTGAGATCATCATTTCTTTTATCTTCAGCTCTTTGAATATCTGCTCAAGCAGTATCGCGCCTGCAGTGATAATATCCGCTCTTGCGGGATCAAGTCCCGGAATTTTCAGCTTCTGTTTTATTGTGCCGGCTTCAATGATATCATTAACTGCGCCATAAAGCTCATCTTTTGTAAAAACAAAATTGTTCAGCCTCGTATCCGCTACGCCGCCGCGTTTTACATTAATAATATTCGCTAGGTTCATTATTGTACCCGATGAACCCACGGCAATATCATACTTATGCTGCCTGCTTTCGCGTGTT
>JAUQXU010000336.1 GCA_030837935.1 Candidatus Brocadia sp. | reverse complement strand
AGTGGATCGTAGATACGATCCGTATAACCCAGACATTTGGCGTAGCGCCTTTTCAAGTCAAGATTTCGCTGAAGGCTGGGTGCGAAATCTGAGAATTTAGATTCAGCCTTTGCCTTTCGCCAGACTTCAAACGCCTGGGCGCTGGCTTGTGCGATTTCAGATACAAGCATGGATGGCACTCGGCGTGCCTTGTCGTATTCGCGCTTTGTCACCCGAATGAGGCTTGCATCGTCTGAATCGTAAGGTAAACTCCCGGCGTATTCATGCAGTTCTTCTAAGAGATGTCCAATTGCATCATCGGTGAACTTTTCGTGCGCAATGTGGCTCAAGGTTGCAAGTTGCCGGGCACGCGCTGCTGCACCGCCGGGTGGCATATAGGTCTGTTGATCCCAGCCAAGTAAGGCTGCGGCGTTATGGATGTCGCTTATTTCAGCCAGTCGTTTTTTTAAATCATCGAGTTTCTCTTGCACGAGTCCTCCCTCTGTGTTATAAGTTCATGTTAAGGAATTATAAATACCCCCCATAATCCCCCCGTAAACGGGGGGAGACAAGGGGGCTAAATACAAGTTTCCGAAGGCCTGGTTTATGGCATAGGAATTTCAAATTTTGTGATTCCCCTCTAAAAAGAGGGGATTAAGGGGTGTGTAAGTTTGCCGTAACACACCCCCGGCCCCTCTTTCTAGAGGGGAGAGTAAAAATAATTGCCAGAGGCATCCTAATTAAAATCTTTATGGCCAACGACGCAGGTTGGTTTCTTATCGAAAATATTGTAACATTTTTAGCAAAAATTGCAGCGCTGATCCCTTGCAGTCGGCATTTTTGCTGGGGATATCCACCCCCTAACCCCCGCCAGCGGCGGACACCTTCAGCGCTACGCATTCCGACTCGTTCGGGTTAGCTATGGACAAACAAGTTTATACTGAGAAGGTTCATAGATCGTGGTTTTATTTTGAAATTCCTAACGATAAATTTCATACTATTCAGTTAAAGCGCTATGAATCCCGTAGGGATGAAATGATTATAGACGATAGCATAAAAACCCGATGATAAACCCCTATGCGGTGATATAATCGATTTTCCGTGAAATGCCCGGCGTGTTCATTATGTCATCCCTTTGGGATTGGATGTTGTTTTCGGTTTTTTCATCTATAATCATTTTACCCCTTCGGGGTTCTTGTTTTCATATTTTTAATAAATCACAATGAATGAACACGTTTAGTATATTTATGTCACCTCTCATAGTGAAATTCAATACTTATATTACACATCGTTATATAGTATTACCCTGTAAAAACTTCTTTTTCCATAAAATTTTTCATGATAGTTATGCACAGACCGACGTGGGTTGAAATTGATCTGAGCGCCTTACGGCATAATTTGTTGGCCATAAAGAGGAAGGCCGGGCCAGGCGTGAAAATTATGGGCATTGTCAAGGCCGACGCTTATGGACACGGCGACTATGAGGTGGGCAGGGTTTTACTAAACCACGGAGCGGAAATGCTGGGCATCGCCATCCTTGAGGAAGGCATTCAATTAAGGGACAAAGGTATACAAGCGCCACTCTTGCTTCTGGGCGGTCTCTTTGAAGATCAAATCGACGCAGTTATTCAATACAATGTAATACCGGCTGTTTATGATTTGAAGCTTGTCGGGGTGCTGTCAAAAAGGGCAAGTGAATTACATAAGACCGTACATGTACATGTGTATGTGGATACGGGTATGGGTAGTATTGGCGTAAGGTATGATAAGGCCGTAGAGTTTGTAAAGTCTTTACACGATATAAAAAATATTTTTATCGATGGCATATACACCCATTGTTCTTGTTCAGATGAAAAGGAATCGGCATATACAAATCTACAAATCAGAAGATTCAGGGACATACTGACAACCCTGGATGCGACTAAGATAGGTATCCCATTGAGACACATGGCGAATAGTGGGGCTATCATCGGTTATCCAGATGCTTATTTTACTATGGTCAGGCCCGGTCTGTCATTATATGGACTCTATCCTTCAGAAGAGGTATCGAGGGACATCGGCATCAGGCCTGTCATGAGCTTTAAGACGAGGGTTGTTCATATTAAAGACATGCAACCAGGTGATGAAGTGGGCTACGGCAGGACATACAAGATTACAAAACCTACCCGTGTTGCAACCCTCCCCTTCGGATATGACGACGGATATAACCGATTACTTTCGGGTCAGGGCAAAGTCATTATAAGAGGCGTCATGGCATCTATAATCGGACGGGTTTGTATGGACCAGTGTTTTGTGGATGTGAGCCATATCAACGAGGTCTGTGTTGGCGACGAGGTTGTGGTATATGGCAGTCAGGGACAGGAAACCATATCGATAGAATCCATTGCAAAACAATTACATACGATCCCCTATGAAGTTACCTGTAATGTAAGCAAACGTGTGCCCAGAATCTATATTAACCATGAGGAAAAACAAACGTAACCTTTTTCAACTGCTCGCTCCCAAACTCCTGTTTGGGAGTGTAATGGACGAGAAACTCAGTTTCTCTGCAATTGTGTTCCCAAACAGGAGTTTGGGAACAAGCAGTAATTGTAGCGCCGATCCCTTGTGGTCGGCATTTTGTCTGGGGATATCCACCCCCTAACCCCCGCCAGCGGGGGACACCTCCAGCGCTACGAGTACCGACTCGTTCTGGTTAGGTTAATGTCCTGTATACTAAACGTGTTCATTCATTGTGATTTATTAAAAATATGAAAACAAGAACCCCGAAGGGGTAAAATGATTATAGATGAAAAAACCGAAAACAACACCCAATCCCAAAGGGATGGCATGATGGACACGCCGGGCCATTTTACAGAAAAACGATTATATCACCCCTTAGGGGTTTATCGTCGGTTTTTTTATGCAATCTTCTATAACCATTTCATCCCTACGGGATTCATAGCGCTTTCATTGAATAGTATTAATTTATCGTTAGGAATTTCAAAATAAAATCACGATCTATGAACCTCCTCAGTATATTTATCATGCAAAAGGCTTGTTATGACGCCTGGTACAGCGCTTCCTATGGGCAGTCCGTCAATCTGAGAGACCGGCATGACTTCCATAAGGGAATTGGTGAGGAAGACCTCGTTGGCCGCCAGGACTCTTTCCAGCCCGAAAAGCCCCTCTGAAACATGAATGCCATTTTCTTTACATAACTCCAGGATGGTTCTGCGTGTAACACCAGGCAGGATGTTGGCCGCCAGCGAAGGGGTAAGAACGGTATCTTTCTCAACAAGAAAGATATTGCTTACGGCACATTCGGCAACGTGGTTATTGGTGTTGAGAATAATGGCGTCATGAACACCCTTCCCAATCGCCTCCTTTTTAATCAGGTAGTTGGTTAAATAGTTTAAGGTTTTATGACTTGAGATGGGGCAGGTGACGCTTCTCCGGAGGCCGGAAGTGATAAGCGATATGCCTGTTTTATACCAGGATGCTGAATAGGTAACGAATGGTTTCGTGTGGATCACAAAGGTGGGATTGCATGTATCTGCGGGGATAAGGCCGTGAGTTCCCAATCCGCGGGACAATGTCATACGGATGTAGGCATCCTGAAAATCATTCAGGGTAAGAAGTTGTTCAATGATCGGTCGTATTTGCTGAGTCGTATAACGAAAAGGGATATCAAAATACCGTGCAGAATGCGAGAGGCGTGTAACGTGGTCTTCCAGTTGAAATGGTTTTTTGTTGTAGGACCTGAGGGTTTCAAATATCCCATCCCCATAGAGAAATCCCCGATCCAGGGTGCTCAGGCGTCCGGCAGTTTCTTCCACAATCGTATCGTTTAAGAAAATGACGTTGGGCATGTTTTTAATGAATCAATGAGGGCCTTGGCCTTGTGCATGGTCTCTTCATATTCTTCTTCCGCATGAGAATCGGCCACGATGCCGCTTCCCACCTGAAAGTATACGGTCTTGCCCTTCATAATATAGGTGCGTATAGCGATATTCAGGTCTGCGTTGCCGTTAAATCCGATATAACCTATAGCCCCTGTGTATACGCTGCGCTGGGTGGGTTCGAGTTCGTCAATGATCTGCATGGCGCGTATCTTTGGCGCCCCGGTGATGGAGCCGCCGGGGAACGTGGCCTTGAGCAGATCTATGAAATCATGGCGTTCATATAAATCCCCCTCAATGGTAGAAACCAGGTGATATACCGTGGGATAAGTCTCTAAAACCTTTCTTTCTGTGACTCTGACAGAACCGTAATCGCAGACACGTCCAAGATCGTTACGCTCCAGGTCAATAATCATGGTAAGCTCTGCATTATCCTTCGGACTTGAGAGTAAGGCTTGTTTCATCATCTCATCTGTCCTGGTATCTCCACCGCGCGGCCGCGTACCTTTGATAGGACGAGTTTGAACATGTCTGTCGTTGACTTTGAGGAATCGTTCGGGAGAGGAACTGATGATGGCAACATCGTCAAAGGCCAGGTAACCCGAAAACGGAGCCGGATTTATCGAGCGTAATTTTTTATACAACTCATAGGGGGGGATATCAATGTGCGTCTCTATGCGTTGCGAGAGATTGACCTGATAGACATCCCCGGCGGTAATATAATCCTTGATGCGTCCGATTGCATCCATATAGAGTTCTTTGGTGAAATTAAATTTCAGCGCAGGTTCAGATATAACCGGGTCGGGCATATAATCTCCGGCTTTATATCCTGCATCGGATTGCCTGCACAACAGGTTATCCATGTGTTCCATTCTATCTTTTTGTGTATTATCTAAACCAAAATCCACCCCGATGACGTGGCAAGTATTCAGAAAATTATCATACGATATCATGGTGTCATAAAACCCCATATACATATCTGGCAGGCCCATATCGTCCACGGCCTTGCCGGGTAGCCTTTCTATAAAATGACACAGGTCGTAGCCGAAATACCCAATAACGCCGCATGGAAACGGGATGGATTCCATGGTGTTCTTTAATGAAAACTGATTGAGTAACTCACGCAGGTGTTCAAAGGGATTTCCTTCAATTTCAAGAGTGCCGGTATTATCGGTCAGGGTGATTTTGCGCCGTTTTGCCTTCATTATTAAAAAGGGATTGGCACCTAAAAACGAATATCGGGAAATCCCTTTTACCGGCAGAGCGCTGTCAAGAAAAAACACGTTTGCATGGGAAGCCAGACGACAAAATGCCTCTAAAGGGGTGCAGGCATCCTTGACTTCATGGATAACTATTTCACCGGTTATGTTTTTGTTTGAATTCATATAACATGTGGTAGTACACGTAAAATTTTTTCGTAAGGTGAGTAATTCTAGATGTGGTGCAAATTATTGTCAAGGTAAATCGCCTGTCCTGTGCCTTAAAATGCCGTTTTTTACCTTGTCATTTAAATCTGAGTATGCTAACATCAAAAATTATCAGTGAAACGAAAGAACATCGGACCGGGGGGATGTACAGAGTTTTTCTCTGTGAACCCTGTGATTAAAGGGTTTAATCTATGCAGGATTATATTAATAAGTACCTTGCCCATATTGAGCACAACAGAAATTTTTCATCGCAGACCTTAAGGGCATATCGGAATGACTTGCATCAATATCTTTCATTTCTTATCGCCGAAGAATGCCATGATCTTGGAAATGTTACCCGCTTATTCCTGAGAGGATTTCTCGCCTTTTTGAAAAGACAGGACTATTCTAAGACCACGATTGCCAGAAAAGTAGTATCTGTCCGATCCATGTATAAATATTTGTGTCGTGAAGGCATCTTAAAGTGCAACCCTTTGGAGAATATCCGGGCGCCCAAACTGGACAAGAAACTCCCTGGCTTTATGAGCGTCACTGAGGCTGAAACTCTTTTAAATTTACCGGCTTTGAATACTGCGTCAGGCATCCGTGACAGGGCTATCATGGAGACCTTATACAGTACGGGTATGAGGGTAAGTGAGGTGGTAGGAATTGACATTGAAGATATAGACTATTTCAATGAGGTTGTTAAAGTAAGGGGAAAGGGCAAAAAAGAACGTTTACAACCTATCGGGAATCATGCCCTCGATGCCATACGGTCGTATCTGAGCAAAAGGGGGTCTGATAATAAAGCCCTTTTTTTGAACAAGCGGGGTGGACGTCTTACCGGGCGCAGTGTAGCAAGGATGCTGGAAAAGTATGTAAAAATGGCTGGTTTGAGTCTTAATATTTCTCCCCATACCTTTCGGCACAGCTTTGCAACCCACTTGTTGGACCGCGGTGCCGATTTGCGGTCTGTACAAGAGCTCCTGGGTCACGCCAACCTTTCCACGACTCAAATCTATACCCATATAACCACGGAACGGCTGAAGCAGGTATATGACAAGGCGCATCCAAGGGCATAAATCACAAGTACATTGTTTGAACGAATCGTCTTCCTTGACCAGAAACTATCGAATTCTCCTGCCCATTCTGATTTCTTTGATTTCATTTCTCGCATACCTGAATACCCTTCACCATCAATTTGTATTCGATGATTTCAGGGTTATTGTGAATAATCCCTTCATAAAGGATTGGAAGTATTTTCCGTCACTTTTTCACAGCGATTACTTCAGGATATCGGGAGAACTCAGCTATCGCCCTCTTGTTACCTTGTCGTATTTTATAGATTACTCTCTATGGGGTCTCAATGCATCCGGGTTTCATCTGACAAATCTGTTAATTCATACAGGCAATGTCTTTTTGGTATTTTTTTTAGTGTTAAGAATAATCCATAGCCTTAAACTCGGTGCGGTAACCGGTTTGTTTTTCAGCACACATCCCATTCTTACAGAGACCATAAATTCTGTTGGATTTCGGGAAGATTTATTTTGTGCAACCTTTTTTCTTCTCTCCTTATTCTTTTATGTAAAACTTCATGCATCAGAATATAAAAAAACCTTTTATGCCCTGTCACTTTTGACGTATGCCTTTGCCCTGCTTTCCAAGGAAATGGCCATTTCCTTGCCCTTAATTGTTTTTGCGGCAGACTTGCTCTTTCTACAGTCAAATCTTCCGCTGAAGACAAGAATCCTGAGATATTACCCCGGATTCATATTGATCGGTATCGGCTATATTCTCCTCAGACTGGTATTCCTTAAAAGCACCATCGAACACGTGGCCTATCCTGGAAATAGTATGATAATTAATGTCCTCACTATGGCAAAGGTGATAGCTTCTTATATTAAACAATGCTTCTTTCCTGCGATTCTTAATCCGGACTATCATGTCTTATTTGAAACAACAGCTATTAAACCCACATTTCTCCTGTCTGCCGGCTTGTTGATTTGTAGTATAGTAATTACCCTGAGACTTTATAAAAAGGAAAAGGGAATAACGTTTTCCCTTTTATGGGGAGTTATTACGCTGATACCGGTTATGAACATTATAGCAATTGGAAACATCATGGCAGAAAGATACTTGTACCTCCCTTCGCTGGGATTCTGTCTGCTGCTGGGAATGCTCATTCTCAAACTACACACATTTGCTCAGGCCCGTCGTTCTGTTACTCTGATTTGTCTGATTGTTGTGCTTGTTCCTTATTTGATACATACGATAAGACACAACAGGATTTGGTTTGATGTATCAACCTTATGGTCTTACGCAGTGCATCACACGTCTTGCAGTTTTAATGCTCATAACAACATGGGAAAGGAGTATTTTCAACAAGGTCTCATTGATAAGGCCATAGAAGAATATACTATTGCCCTATCAAAAGCATCTGAAGTGCAATACAGGTATCCTACAGCACATTACAATCTTGGACTTGCCTATGACAAAAAAGGCATGTATGATGCTTCAATACAGGAATACAAAAATGCCTTAAAAATAGACCCTAAAAATGGTGATACCCATAATAATTTGGCGATTACGCTTTTTAAGAATAGACAGGCAGACGCAGCCATTGAAGAATTCAATAAGGCGATTGCTTTGGACCCGAATAATGCAACGTATCATTACAATTTGGCAAAGATATACTACGAAACTAATATGCCGGATAAGGCCAGGGTTGAGCACGAGTTAGCCAACCGGTTAAAACTTAATTTGGATGCGGGCATTCGCTGATTCTGTAAACGGCAAATTGAACCATCGGGACCAGATGAAACGATGTTATATCTACCTTGTATCTGTATTTTCTGTTATATTTGTCGGTTTAAGATGTTATAGTAAATATAATATGAAATTCTCTCGTATGATGATAATTTTCTTTTTAGCGCTCAATGTATCCTGCGCTGCTAACGCCCAACGAAACCAGCAGTATATCTTACAGGATGCATTCCCAAATCTTTCATTTAACAATCCGGTAGATTTACAGCATGCCAATGACGGGACAAACAGGCTTTTTGTTGTATCACAACACGGACTCATCTCCGTTTTTGAAAATACTTCAGATGTAAATTCAGCAAAGACTTTTTTAGATATACAAGACAAAGTAATCGCCGGCGGTGAGTTAGGGTTGCTGGGGCTTGCCTTTCATCCTGACTACGAAAACAACGGATACTTTTATGTGAATTACACGGCATCTAATCCGCTTCGCACTGTTATTGCACGATACTCGGTCAGCATAACAAACCCTAATTCCGCTTATAAAAAGAGCGAGCGTGTTTTGTTTCAGGTAAACCAGCCTTACAGGAATCATAACGGCGGCCAGCTTGCTTTTGGTGCCGACGGCTATTTATATATCGCACTCGGGGACGGGGGTTCTGCCGGCGACCCGCAGAATAACGGACAAAATAAATCATCTTTCCTTGGAAAGATATTGCGTATCGACGTAAACTGCACTTCGGGGAATAAAAATTATTGTGTACCACCTGATAATCCTTTTGTGGGAAATACAAAAGGATTTAAAGAAGAAATTTACGCGTATGGTTTACGCAACCCCTGGAGATTTAGTTTTGATCCTGCAACAGGCTGGCTATGGGCGGGGGATGTGGGTCAGGGTTTGTGGGAAGAGATTGACGCTGTTGAAAAAGGAAAAAACTATGGCTGGAGGATAATGGAAGGAAATCACTGCTTTAATGCTTCTACCTGCGATGCATCGGGACTTACCTTGCCAATATGGGAATATGGCCATGACAATCAGGGCGGGTGCTCAGTAACTGGCGGCTATGTTTATCGCGGAAAAAAATTGCCGGGGCTTTATGGAAAATATCTGTATGGTGATTATTGCAGCGGCAGGATATGGGCATTAAAGTATGATGGCGTAAATCCAGCAACTAATACGCTTTTATTGACAGAAAACATTAATATTTCATCGTTTGGAATTGATAAGGATAATGAAGTTTATATTTGTGATTTGGGTGGCAAAATTTATAAACTTGCCACAAACACTCCGACACCAACAACCACCCCGAATCCTTCATTAACACCTACGCCAATGCCAACAAC
>JAUQXU010000335.1 GCA_030837935.1 Candidatus Brocadia sp. | reverse complement strand
CTTTCAGTTTTTCTCGTAATCGCTTTCTCCCCTGGCGCACAGTACTATAGTCTACCCCTATCATTTCTCCTATCTCAGTTCCGCTTAGTCCACCAACCCGATATAACAAGTCCATAGCTATTTGCCTTATTATACCTCGTTCCTTTTTTATTTCATCAACAACTCAAGAAATACGTTCTTGTCATTGCACCCTTCCCTTCTTCTCAGAAATTGCTGAGCAATTTAAGTCTTAACGGTTTGTGCTATGTTATCTGCAGTTGAACGCTTACTCCTTTTAAGTTTTTTTTGTAATTCCCACGATTTCTTCCTAACGAACTTAAACTGTTCCTGTACTGAAAGCTCTTTTGTTTCCGTATAATGTTGATCTCTAATTTTTCGTATCATTTCAACTGCTTTTACTGCCATAAGTCGTCACCTCCCTTGGTGAATAGATCAAAATAGGTTTGTAGCCCAATTCAAGGTTTACTGCATTAAATTTTTGAATCTTTTCAAAATGGACAATATGTTTAAAATTCCAACTGACTACTAAGTCAGTGCCTGCAACCGTTGCGATTGCAATATGGCGCGCATCATCACGGTAATTGTGAGTCAAAATGCGGTGTTTGAGATATGCATCAGCCAATTCGATGGCTTCTGAAGAAAGCTCGATAATCTTGTCGATACACTTCCTAAATTTTACATAAATCTTTTTGACTTCATCCGGTGCATCCTCAATTTCCGCATCAGTAAGCTCCGACAAAAGCAATCTGAAAGTTCCCGACTGGAAATCTTTGAGTATTCCGTTTGACCACTTCTGAAATTCAGGGTCGCAACAACCACCTATTACTGACGTGTCTACGTATATGTTTATTTTCTTCACAAATTCATTTTACCACTTTCAGTATTCAATTACAGATAACGTTCACAGCAAGAGCACAAGAGGAGTCTTTATTAATGACAAATCAGCTTCAACTCTTTTGATAATCTGAGAAAGATGCTTGCCGTGTTTCAGTTTTTCTCGTATTCGCTTTCTCCCCTGGCTCACAGTACTATAGTCTACCCCTATCATTTCTCCTATCTCAGTTCCGCTTAGCCGGGTAGGTTCGGTTTCGTACCTCAACCCAAACAGACTACCAGGCCTAGGCAATGAAGAATGTCCATATTGTTTTAGATTTATTCTTTTCAATCTTAAAATTTAACAGTTCACGTTTAAATTATCCCAATGGATATCATAATCGCCTTTTCTATTTCATTCATCTTTTTGTCGCTTACCCTGCCTGAAAAAGGACCCCTTACAAGTAAGGATTTGTCTATGGTTGTTACCTGTTCACATTTAGCCATAGATACCTTTGATAAACCACCTGTTTTTGGATAATCAATCATCCCATGTCCTTTTTGCACTTTCTGCCACTATCTCAGTCCATTCTTTGTCTTCTTTATTCTCTTTTTCTGTGAGAGATAGATAATAAGCCTCTATATCTTTTTCTATCATTTTCTTTTTGGATTTCAGCAGCCAATCACGTAACATTTCTTCCATAACCTGACTCCTTGGGGTCCCTTTTTCTTTTGCAATTTCGTCTATTTCATTAACCACATCACCACTGATTGTTACTGTCAGTTTTGCTTTACGTAATATCCTCTTAGATGGCATACTTAACCTCCTTTCAATCTTGTTACTTATAAGATACTAGGGGGTTAATTGCAATAAAATTTTTGTGCTTTTAATTAATTCAATTCTGGGGACACCATACTTAATTATGGAGATTCACATTTTTCTTTTTTTACATTTGAAATATAGTAAACAGCAGGAACAATAAATATATTTAAGAGGGTAGAACTGAGTAATCCTCCTAATATCACGATTGCCATTGGGCTTTGTATTTCATTTCCAGGCAAGTCGCCTGTTATTATTAAGGGAATCAATGCCAAATACGTAGTTAAAGCAGTCATCAAAATCGGGTTTAGTCTGTCTAAAGAGCCTTTCATAACAGTTTCATACAAAGCAACACCCTGACTTTGCAATGCCTGATAGTGTGAAACCAATAAGATCCCATTACGTGTTGCTATTCCAAACAGTGAAATAAATCCAATGATCGAGGGAATACTTATGATTCCTCCCGTAAACCAAATGCTTAATACACCACCTATCAGCGCCAAAGGTAAATTGAGAAAAACAATTCCTGCGAGCTTGATATTTTTAAATTCCTGATAAAGCAGAAGGAATATAATGAATAAAGACATTAACGAGGTGAAGAATAATATTTTCGATGCCTTTGCTTCACTTTCAAATTGTCCTCCGTATTGAATGTGGTAGTTTTCCGGCAACTGAATAGTATCATGTATTTTTTCTTTGATTTGGTTTACTACACTTTTTAAATCACGCCCGGCTACATTGGCTGAAACCACAATTTTTCGCTGTACATTCTCCCGGTTAATGGTGTTGGGGCCTGTTGTCGAAACAATATCAGCTACATAATGTAACGGGATTTTGAATTTTAAATTTTGAATTTTGGATTGTTGGCTTAGATCGATATTGGTATCAATTAAAACGTTACGGATATTTTCCATTTTGCCTCTGTTCTCATCATTAAACCGTAATACCAAATCAAAACTTTTGTTGCTTTCAAAAACCTGAGATACTTTTTCGCCCGCAAAGGCGACATCAATAAATTCGGTAAATTGACCTATTGAAATACCATATTTGGCCAGCATATTCCGTTTTGCTTTTATTTGTACCTGAGGAATTTCAATTTGCTGCTCCACGCTAATATCCACAAGCCCTTCTATGCCTTCAATGTTGCGTTGTATTTGATTGGCAAGAGAAAACATTTTAGATAAGTCCGTCCCGAAAAGCTTAATGGCGATGTTGGCTCTTGTGCCTGAGAGCATGTGGTCAATACGGTGTCCTATGGGCTGCCCGATGGTAATGTTTGCTTCAGAAACTGCGCTTAATTTTTCCCGAACGTCCTTCATAAATTCTTCCTTGCTTCTTTCTTCCAAAATAAAGGGAGCATCAATTTCAGCGGCATTTACACCCTGCGCATGTTCGTCTAATTCGGCCCTTCCTGTTCTGCGTGAAGTAATTGAGATTTCGGGCACCGACAGCAGGATATTTTCAATCCTGTTTCCAATTTTATTTGATTCTTCAAGTGATATGCCCGGCAAACTGACAGCGCTTACCGTTAAAGTGCCTTCGTTAAATTCGGGCAAAAAACTTCGCCCCAAACCAAACATGAGAAAAATCGCCACAATGAACAACACGATGGATACTCCAAGAACTGTCTTTTTAATTCTCATTACTTTTTTCAATGCGGAATTATAATATCGGTGAAGCCATCTTTCCGTCCAGCTTCCTTTTGCTTGTTTTAAAAGCATTTTATCATTGGTAAGCATAAAACTGCAAAGCACAGGGGTAAGTGTTACCGCAACAAGGAGAGATGCAAACAGAGAAACGATAAAGGAGATGCCCAGGGGCTGCAACATTCTACCCTCCATCCCACCAAGAAAAAACAAGGGGATAAAAGCAACGATGATGATAAGGGTCGCATTAAGGATTGAAGACCGCATCTCTTTTGAAGCATCGTAAACGATAACAAGTGTACTTTTTCGACTTTCAATGCTTTTTTGTGCATTTTCCTTCAGGCGCTTAAAAACGTTTTCCACATCAATAATAGCATCATCTACCACCTCGCCAATAGCTATTGCCATCCCCCCGAGAGACATGGTATTGATGGTTAACCCCAAAAATTTAAGGGTAATAATGGAAACGATAAGTGAAAGGGGAATAGCAATAAGGGAAATAATGGTGGTCCGGAAGTTCATTAAGAACAGGAACATTATTATAACGACACAGAGAGAACCCTCCATGAGCGCTTTTTTGATATTGCTTATAGAAGCCTGAATAAAATCTGCCTGACGGAATATTTTGGTGTTAATTTTGATGTCAGAAGGCAGGGTTTTGGCAATCTCTGTAATAGCATTATCAATTTTTTCTGTAAGTTCCAGGGTGTTAGTGCCTGGTTGTTTTGCTATGGTTATAATAATTGCCGGACTTGCTTTCAGTGAACCGTCACCGATTTTAGGGATTGCCCCGCCTATTTTAATCTCTGCAATATCCTCTATTTTTATCGGAACGTTATTGACAACCTTAATTACGGCATTGCCTATTTCTTCCACGTTGTTTGTTCTTCCAAGACCTCTTATGATGTATTCATTGCCAAATTCGTTCATGAAACCACCTGAAGCATTAAGATTGCTTTCTTTGCTTGCTTTCAGTAATTCGTTTAAAGAAATGTTGTAATATTTCATTTTTTGAGGTGATGCAAGTATTTGGTATTGCTTGTATTCTCCGCCAATTACCATTACCTGTGATACTCCTCCTGTCGCCAATAACCTTGGCCGGATATTCCAGTCAGCAATGGTTCTTAAATCCATTGGGGACGTGTTATCTGATGATAAACCAATGAGCATAATTTCACCCATGATGGATGATTGAGGCGCAAGCGTAGGGTTTCCAACTCCCAGCGGTAGCTTTTCTGCAATGGTGGTTAGTTTTTCGTTCACTATTTGCCGTGCCTTAAAAATATCCGTTCCCCACTCAAATTCTATCCAAACAATTGATATTCCCGCGGCAGATGATGATCTTACCCGGCGCACATTGGTGGCACCATTGACTGCCGTTTCAATCTGAAAGGTTACTAATTTTTCGACTTCTTCCGGAGCCATTCCATGCGCTTCGGTTAACACTACTACCGTTGGGGCTGTAAGGTCAGGAAATACATCAACTTCCATTATGGAGGCCGTGTAAATGCCCGCTATCAAAAGCAACGCTGATGCAGCCATAATCATTAAGCGATTATGTAAGGAGTATTCTATAATTTTATTTATCATGGTAGAAATTTTAAATTTTGGATTTTAAATTTTGAATTATTGGTTTTTCATTTAACAGGATAGAAATTTTAGATTTTGAATTTATGGACTATTTATTTTTTATTCAAAATTTTACATTCATAATTCAAGATTTCCCTTGAGTCGTTTTTACAATAGCAGTAATAATGTTGATTATAGTTTCAATGTCATTTAATTGAGTTGTGAATTCTAATTTAACCAACCGGCTCTTTTGAAGTAACCTTAACCAGTATCGGGTCTCTCTTGCTTCCTTTGACGCAATTATCATTTTAGCTGCAAAATCTTTTCTTGAATGTGCTGCAATAGCTTCTTCTATATTTGCGCCAATACTTGTTCCACTCCGGAGGATTTGTTTTGACAGAACATATTCCTTTTGTTCAGTCATTTTTTTATACAGCTCGATAATGCTT
>JAUQXU010000334.1 GCA_030837935.1 Candidatus Brocadia sp. | reverse complement strand
ATTGATAGTGACAGGCTTCGTGAGTTAGAGGATCAAGCAAAAAAGAATTACCCCGTGGAATGTTGTGGGCTGTTGCTTGGTACGAATACATCTGAAAAAAAGGTGGTTGAAGTCTGTCCTGTGCCAAATACGAATACCGAGAGAACGCATGACAGATATGAGATAGAGGGCAAAGAGTTTATAAGGATCGACAAGGAGGCAGCGAAGAAGGGTCTTCAGATCGTAGGTATATACCATTCTCATCCCGATCATCCTGCCATTCCGTCAGTATTCGACACGGATCATGCATGGAGCGGGTATTCTTATATAATTACTGCTATTAAAAATGGCACAAAGGTTGAGATTCGATCCTGGGTTTTTGATGAAGAAAAGAAAAAGTTTGAGGAAGAAAAGATCCATGTATGTTAAGCGGAGGTTGTAGTTTTATCGCAACGCAATGAATAAGATCGGCGAAGTTATTGAGCTCGTAAACTTTGTTACTTAACTAATTTTCATAGTGTGTTTTGGGGTTTAAAAATGGTAGATGAAGAAAAGATTGTTCCTGACGATAAAATTGATTTAAGAGGCGTACTGTGTCCTATTAATTTTGTGAAAACAAAATTAAAGCTGGAAATGATGGATTCAGGCCAGGTTTTGGAGGTGATTTTAGACGACGGGGAACCTCTGAGGAGCGTCCCGAGGAGTATTAAAGAAGAAGGGCATAAAATCGTAAAAGTAGAAAATATCGAGAATGCTTATCGCTTGTTGATTAGAAAAGCATAGGAAAGTAAATATAAGACGCAATTTCACAAATTATGCTTGACTTTTTACATCGTTAAATATAATATTCGCCATTCGCACTTTGCGAATGAAATTTTTTTGATTATTCATATAAAAAAGTATAGATAAATATATTTGAAAATAAAGGAAAAAAGAGGTTTTTCGAGGTAGGAGGTAGTTATGGAATCAAAAGAAAAAAACAAAGGCTACACGTCAGAGAGTGAGGGTGGGATTTGGTTTAGTTTTTCTCGCAGAAATATTTTAACGTTAGCGGGGTGGGGGTTGTTTTTTGCCACAATCGGGGCATACTTATCCCAAATTTTAGGATATAAAGGTTTTTTTTATCCAAAGGTGCTTTTTGAGCCTTCACCACGGTTTGCGGTCGGGGAGCCAAAAGCCTATCTGGAAAATTCAGTGACAACGCTAAAGGCAAGAAAGATATTTATTGTGCGCGATGGTAATAGTTTTAAAGCCCTTTCAGTGGTATGTCAGCATTTGGGTTGTGCGGTAGAATTTTCTAAGGAAAAGAATATCTTTGAATGCCCATGCCATGGGAGTAAATACTATCGAAATGGCGTTAACTTTGCCGGTCCTGCCCCAAGACCTTTAGATCACTTTGAAGTTGTCCTGGATGACAGTGGTAAGTTAGTGGTAGATACCAGTAAAGTTGTCCCTCTCGAAACGGAGTTAGTTGTATAGATAAGTGTTTAGTATATAAAAAGAATATTTTTTAGAAAGTTAGTGTGTTTTATGAATCACGCAACTATACCAAAAAAGGGAATGAGAGTACTTCTGGATTTGGATTGGTTACAGCAAAATATTCGCTGCCAGCATCGATGTCCCGCCCATATGGATGTGCCTGGTTATATTCGTTTGATTAGCCAGGGTAAATATGCCGAATCTTACAAGTTAATGAAAGAGACCAATCCGTTTCCCGCTGTTTGTGGATATGTATGTCCGCACCCCTGTGAATCAAAATGCAAACGTGGTGATTTTGACAGACCAGTAGCAATAGACGCATTAAAACGGTTTGTTACAGACCATGTTTATAAAAACAAGATCAATATTTCGCCTCCAAATGTAATTCAAAGAGAAGAAAAGGTTGCTGTAATCGGTGCAGGTCCAGCCGGATTAACAGCGGCGAATGACCTTGCAGGTATGGGTTACAAAGTAACCGTTTTTGAAAAGGAATCTCATGTTGGAGGTATGATGATGTGGGCTATTCCTTCCTACAGGTTGCCGCGTGAACAGATCATGTTCGATGTGAGCCATATTGTGGCGCGTGGTGTTGAGATAAAGACGAACACACCCGTCGGGAGTCCCGGGAAAACGGTTCAGGATTTATTCAAAGAAGGATACAAAGCGGTGTTTGTTGCTGTTGGTGCACAGAAGGGTAAAAGACTTGAAATTCCTGGCGAAGAAGGTACCGAGGGTGTCATGGATTGCCTGGAGTTCTTGAAAAATGTTAATGCCGGCGATACACGAAGTCCCGGGAAAAAGGTTGCGGTAATTGGCGGTGGAAATTCTGCAATTGATGCCGTTAGAACAGCCAAACGTTTGTGCCAGGAGGCGTTTATTGTATACAGAAGGACTCGGGAAGAGATGCCTGCGTTGTCTTGGGAAATCGAGGAAGCAGAGCATGAGGGAGTCCAGTTTCATTTCTTGTCGGCGCCAGTCAGGATCATTACGGAAAATGGTAAAGCAAAGGCTTTGGAGTGTGTTAAGATGCGACTTGGGAAACCTGACAGTAGTGGAAGAAGGAGGCCTGAGCCGGTACCTCATTCTGAATTTACCATAGAAACGGACTGTATTATCACTGCCATCAGTCAGGAAGCTGACTTGAAATTCCTTGGAGATGGGCATGGGATAACTATTACCAAGTGGGGAACAATTTCCGTAGATGATAACCTCCTTACGAATAAACAAGGAATTTTTGCTGGTGGTGATGTAACGCTTGGCCCCAGTACAATTATAGAATGTATTGCTCAAGGACATACTGCAGCAAAAGCTATCGATAAATATATTCGTGGTGAAGATGTGCGGTCGCCTAAGGAAAAGGTCTGGGTTACGCTTTTAGATAACGAGTTTAATGAGCGTGAAGAAAATTATGATGCCGTACCTCGACAGCAAATGGAAACGTTGCCTGTGACGGAGAGGGAGGGTACGTTTGATTTAGTAGAACTTGGTCTTACAGAATCTCAGGCAAAGGTGGAAGCTTTGCGGTGTTTGAAGTGCGATCTGAGTATTAACGTGGAGACGAATGAGTGTATACTTTGTGGCCGGTGCAGCATGGTATGTCCCGTAGGTGCGCTAAAACAGGTGGATGTAAGTAATGAAGGCAAAGAGTATCGCCCCTTTGTAAGCAGGGATGGGATAGTAATAAAATATACCGATGTTTGTATTCGGTGTGGAAATTGTAAGGACTGCCCTGTGGGCGTGATAACCTTAAAGCGTGTGCTTTGGAAGCCTAATGAAGAGTTGAATAAGACATTAGAAAGGGAGGAATAGGAGGAGAGTTTTAAATATATGGGGAGGAATAAGTACAAAAAGAAAGTGGAGAAAGGAATGTTAAAATGAAAGTAATTCCTGATTTTTTAAAGAAAATTACAGACAATGAGATTTGGAAGTCTGTATTCCGCCATGGTTACACAGATACTCCGAGGAACAGGGCTCTTCAAATTATAAGTAACGTATGGTTGCATTTACACCCTGCAAAGGTTCGCGAACATGGTACGAAGATCCGTTTTACCTGGTGTATGGGAGGGATTACGTTTTTTGTATTTCTCTTTGAGACGATAACGGGAATCCTGTTAATGTTTTATTATGTTCCCGATGTGAACAGGGCATATGCAGATATTGTGGATTTGATGTATGTGGTACCGTTTGGAAGGTTTTTGAGAAATTCTCACCGATGGGGCGCTCATGCGATGGTCATTACGGTGAGTATACATATGTTCCGTGTGTTTTTGACGGGCTCATATAAGCCTCCACGGCAGTTTAATTGGGTGGTTGGAGTTATTCTGTTAGTCCTTACTTTTTTGTTAAGTTTTACAGGATATTTGCTACCTTGGGATCAGCTGGGGTATTGGGCTATTACCGTTGGTACGAATATGGCGAGGGCTACGCCACTTTTGGGTCATGAAGGGCCGTTCTCGTATATTTTGGGAATGAGGCCAGACAATGACGTCAGGTTTGCTTTATTAGGTGGGACGACAATTGAAGCGCCAGCTTTATTGCGGGCCTATGTATGGCACTGCATTGCCATACCTTTGATCGCTTCGGCCCTAATGATGGTTCATTTCTGGAGAGTTCGGAAAGATGGGGGGATCTCTGGTCCTTTATAATGTCTTGGAAAATTTCGTCACAATTTATAGAAGATATTTCTGAGGAGTGGTTCCATGGAAGTTAGGCAGGAAAAGAGAGGATTGGTCGAATTTAAAGACGATAAGGTGTTTACATGGCCCACCCTGGTTGCTAAGGAATTTTTAGCTGCTATTTTTGTTACGGTAGGGCTGCTATTTTATTCGTATTTTGTAGATGCGCCTTTGCGTGAATTGTCGAATCCTGGACAAGCTGAGAATCCGGCAAAGGCACCTTGGTATTTTTTAGGCTTGCAGGAGGCATTAGTCTATTTTGACCCATGGTATGCTGGTGTTGTACTTCCAGGCATCATTGTTTTGGGTCTCATACTTATTCCCTATCTGGATAATAACCCGAAAGGAAATGGCTATTATACGTTTAAAGAGAGAAAGTTTGCTGTAACAACATTTGTCTTTGGTTACATTTTTTGGTATGTCTTGATTTACATTGGTACAGCACTAAGGGGGCCATTTTGGGCTTTTTTTTGGCCTTGGGAAAAGTGGACTCATGATTTCCCTACTCCTCCTCCGATGCATGATTTACCTTTGCCATTGGGAATTATTCTTATGGGCGGCTTTTATTTTGCCGGGTTAACACTGCCTGCACTTGTGAAAAGGGACTTTTTTATGAAGCTTGGTGTTATTCGCTATTCGCTTACAATGGGGTTGCTTCTCACCATGATTGGGACAGTGATTAAAATGGTTTTTCGATTGGCGTTTAATGTGAAATATATCATTGCAACGCCTTGGATCAACATATGAGTTCTCGTATGTTTGCTAAATTAAGTATTTCCAGAATAGGTGGAATATGAGTGTACAAAGATTGATCTTTTTTGTTTTAAGTGCTTTATTTTTTATCGCTACATCAATATGGCTTAAGGATGAATTTTGTCCAAAATGGATGGAATATCAAAAGAAGTATTTTGAGAAACAAGCTGTAAAGGTTGAGAAGGAATTTGTAGCAGCCACTTCTGCAAAGGATAAGGAGTTGTTGGCAAAGCGTCTTGCATCTTTGAAGAGACCAGTTTATGAAATCAAGCAAATTCTCCTGAAAGGTGATTACAGCTGGGCAAAGAGGCAAAACGGAGATAAAGTAGATAGGTGTATGACTTGTCACATTGATGAAGAAAAGTTAAAGGTCGCACATCCTAGTGCAAAAGATTTTCCATTTGATATCTATGGCTGTACTGTGTGCCATGGGGGTATAGGAAGGGCGTTAAGTGAAGAGATGGCACATGAAGGGATGTATTACCATAAAAGGCAGATGCAACTGAGATTGGCTAATGCGGAGACTATGTTTGAGTTTTGGGGCGAATTGGCGGTTTTAACTCCGGAAGAAAGCGATCCGAATCTGCGGATAGAAATGGGAGACTTTAAAAAATATAGCATTACCGGTGATAAGGCAATATATGTTGGAAGTCAGAAATGTATGAAATGTCATACAGGTTTGACGTCTCCACATGTTGAAAGATGGCAAAGGATCAAGTTTAAAACTTTTGAGAGAGTTAAAGAAGCACCTGATTATATAGCAGGAAATGAAGCATATCGTAAGAAGTGTCTTGAGTGTCATACGACTGGTTACGATAAGACAACGGGAAGATATTCTGAAGAGGGGGTTACCTGTGAGGCATGTCACGGGCCAGGAGAAGTGTTTAGCTATTTTATGGAGATTGGAAAGGCGCCTGAGGGTCAAAAAATAGCTAAAGTGGGAACGTTTGGAACACCTTATAACGTTTGCGGGCCTTGTCATCATACGCGTAATCATGAGATGAGGCTGAAATTTTTCCAGGAGAGGGGTGGATCTGACGAATGGTTTTTCCCGCAGCACACAACCCCTTATAAAACAAGTTCTTCTGAAAAAGGGGAAAATAAGGTAAAGTCATTACCACAAATACAATAAAGGAAATTTGGTTTGTTTTAAAAAAGGTATTAAATAAAAATTGCTGGTTTTGAGGGGAGGGTGTAGAAAATGAAATTGTTTAAATTGAGCGCGATTTTACTCGCAGCTCCTTTGATGTGGAGTTGGTATGCTGGTAGTTTAAAAGCACAGTCTGAAACTGAGTTAAAAGAAATGCAAAAGAAGGCTACCAGCTATTATGATATTTTGTATCCGAATGATACTTTAAAAGATTGGTTCACGAATAATGTCGGGCTTGAAAAGGGCGCTGGCCCATGGCAAAATATATACAAGCCGGTTCCATTACAGATGTATTGGTTTCCTGTAAGACATTATGTTAAACCAGATGGGATTTATTATGATCAGTTACTGGAAAAATATAAACCCACGGATTGTGTAAAATGCCACGAAGAAGTGACTCCTGGCTCTGTAAGAGACTGGGAAGAGTCAACTCATGCAAAACCAAGGAAAAATCCAAGATTTGCTGAAAAAACACAGCAGATTGAGAAGTTGATTGGTAGGGAGCTTAAAGAAGTAACCTGTAGTGACTGTCACGGTAAGGATCACAAGGAACTCATTATGCCTACCCCCCAAACTTGCGGAGAATGTCACCCACAGCAAACCACTGAATTTATGAGTGAGGCAGAACGCGGGCGTCCAAACCACATCGATGGTCTGGCTGCGAATGTTATCCCTCCATGGTACCCTGAAATGTTTCGCAGGGGTTATCCCGCTGCACAGTTTGGCTGCGATCTTTGCCATTCGACAGATCGATGCAATATATGTCACACGAGGCATAAGTTTGCAGCGGCTGAAGGGAGAAGGCCTGAGGCCTGTATGAGCTGCCACATGGGCTTCGACCATCCAGATGCAGAAACTTACGGCGAGTCGAAAATGGGGTACATCTATCATCTGGAGGGCGACCATTGGGACTGGGAAAAACCATTAGCAGAAGTGGTGCCCGGCAAGGATTATAGAACGCCGACATGTCAGTTCTGTCACATGGATCAGGGGAATGGTAAGTTTGCACACAACCCTGTTACTAAGGGAGTGTGGAGGATGGGAACAGTGCCTCCAAAAGGGGTAGATTATAAATCATCGTTAAAAGATTATCCTCATGGTATAAATCTTCCACCTTTGAATTATTCACTCGATATATATTCTCCTGAAAACAAGCAGAGATCGGAGCAGTGGGTGGCTGTTTGTAGCAAATGCCATAGCCCGAGGTTTGCCAGACTATATCGCGAGAACCTGAATGATTTTATGTTTGAGATGTGGAGATTGCAGGATAGAGCTCAGGTTATTTTAGATGATATTGTAGCTAACGATGCTTTTGAAGTGCCTATTAAAGAGAGGGATATATTCCCGCTTGGTGATATACTTGCCGATGCGCTTGGACCTGGGTTATTGGGAGAAGCTGTCTATAATGCATTTAAAACGCAAGGTGGTAAGGTACCGGTTATCGGACCAATTCTCGGATTGCATGGATTGTTTGCTACAGGAAGGAACAACCCTTCAGAGATTGAAATAACTTATGCCGAT
>JAUQXU010000333.1 GCA_030837935.1 Candidatus Brocadia sp. | reverse complement strand
TGAAAATAATATTATTCAGGCACTACATTGAACGTTCCAAAATTTAATATCTAACCATATCAAGGAGTTACGACTTTTTGTTGCCAGATTTTTACCCATTTTTCACCTTTTTTATGACGAATTTGTTGAAGTTGGGTTAAGGACATCCAGGAAAGCCATTTGATTCCCCGAGAGATTATGTATCAGCTGAGAACCGCCTATCAAGGAAATTTAGCCAGGAATATGTACCTTTATACGGAACTCAAGAGGATTTTAGAGACGTTTTTTGATAAAGGTGTGAAAGTTATTGTACTCAAGGGCGCGGCTTTAGCTAAAACTGTTTATGGCGATATTGGTTTACGGCAAATGAGTGACATTGATCTCCTGGTTAAAAGAGAAGACCTTCCTCATGCAGAAGATATAATGTCTGGATTAGGCTATCGTTTCCAGGGTGATATGCCTCCGGACTGGTATAGAGAAAATCACCAGCACATAAGTTATATTCATCCGGAGAAAAATATCCCGGTTGAAATTCACTGGCACATATCAAGGAGAGCACATCTGTCCCGAATTCGTATTGTTGATACCGATATCATGGAAAGATGGTGGGAAAGGGCTCAAAATATAGAGTTTTCTGGTAGTAAGGCACTGATGCTTTGTCCCGAGGATTTAATCCTTCACCTCTGCCTCCATTTTTTTAAACACCGTTTTATAAGTCAAGATGAAAGTTTTACCAGCAAAGGTGCGCTTATACAGATGTGTGATATCTTTCAAACACTCAAACACTATAGAGGCAAGATTGATTGGGTAAGGCTTAAGTCTGAGGCCGAAAAATACAGAATAGAAAGCCTTATTTCTACTACCCTTTTCATTGTAAGGGAAATCATGGGTGAGCACGAAGACGTTTTTCATGATGTCCATAGGAGAATCAGATCAGAGGATTTAGATAAAGAATTAGTACGGCTTATGAAGAGGAGAATCCTTATGAGAGACGATGACCGCACCCTCGTTCCCAACACGTTGGTTCAATCACGAATAGCTCATACGTTTCAAGAGAAGGTAAAGATCTTGGTGAGAGGGGTATTTCCTCGTCCAGAAGTTATCGCGAAAAGATATTCTGTTCCTTCGTCCTCCAAGAGAATCTATTTTTATTACGTAATTAGTCCGTTTAGCCTTCTTTTAAAACACATGCATGTACTATGGAATATCCCGCATGTTAAAGAAGAGATAATCCTTAAAAGATGGATAAATGAAAAAGATTAAAATACTCTATAAATCTTCTTATCATTTTACGTGGCCGGTGGAGAGTTTGTCCCACTTAATGCAGCAACGATGCCCGTATAAATTCCTTGAATAAGGGATGTGGATTTGTGGGCTTCGACTTAAACTCCGGGTGAAACTGCACACACACGAACCAGGGATGATCCTTAAGTTCCATAATTTCCACCAATCGGTCGTTCGGTGTATATCCGCTAAAAACCATGCCCCTGGCTACAAACATGTCCGTGTATCCATTATTAAATTCATACCGGTGCCGATGCCGTTCGGAGATATCATTGCTTCCATAGGCCATATATGCCTTTGTGCCTTCATGAAGCACACAAGGCTGCGCTCCAAGCCTCATCGTTCCCCCTTTGCGCGACACTATACGCTGCTCTTCCAACAAACTGATTACGGGATCAGGGGTATTGACATCAAATTCTGTGCTATTTGCACCCTTGAGATTGCATACATTCCTCGCAAACTCAATTGCGGCGCATTGCATCCCGAGGCAAATGCCAAAGAAGGGGATTTTATTTTCCCTTGCATACCGTATCGCTTCAATCTTGCCCTCAACACCGCGCGCACCAAATCCGCCAGGGACAAGAATGCCCCTCGCCCCTTCAAGATGTGCCTTAGCGCCGTTTTTTTCAATATCCTCAGATTCTACCCTGCGCACCCGTACCCGTGCGTTGTTCCCTATTCCCCCATGAATGAGGGATTCGTAAATAGACTCGTAGGCTGACTGATGCGCTATATATTTTCCTACAATCGCTATCTCTGTTGCCTGACTCGGATTTTTCAGTATTTCCAGTATTGACAACCACGTATCGATAGTATTACCGTTTGTTTTTAATCCCAATTTTTGGATAATAAACGTATCTAAGCCTTGATCAACGAGTATCAGCGGTATCTCATAGAGATAAGGCTTCACGTCCCGTTCTTCAATGATTGCATTTTTGTCCACATTACAAAAAAGGGATAACTTTTCTTTTATCTCAGCGCCAAGATGTTTTTCCGTCCTGCAAATGATGATATCGGGTTGAATGCCCGCCTGCCGCAACATACCAACGCTATGCTGTGTCGGTTTCGTCTTTATCTCCTCTGCGGCGCTCAGGTAGGGGACAAGCGTTAGATGAATATAGAGCGCATTCTCCCTGCCCACCTTTTGACCAAACTGCCTGATGGCCTCCAGGAATGGCTGATTTTCAATATCACCCACAATACCCCCGATTTCGGATATAACCACATCCGTATCAGGCCCATCCAGCTTTTGGATACATTCGATAATTTCATTCGTGATATGGGGGATTACCTGTACCGTCTTCCCTAAATACTCCCCTTTACGCTCTTTCATAATAACAGAATAATAAATTGAACCGGTCGTAAAATTACAATATCTGTTCGTCTTGCTATGGGTAAATCGCTCGTAATGTCCCAGATCCAGGTCTGTCTCAGCGCCATCATCGGTCACATATACCTCTCCGTGTTCATAGGGACTCATCGTCCCCGGGTCGATATTCACATAGGGATCAAATTTTTGCAGCCTTACTTTAAGTCCCCTGCTTTCCAACAACATCCCGATAGAGGCAGAATTGAGACCTTTACCGAGAGAAGAAACCACACCGCCCGTAACAAATATATGTTTAGTCATGTTTGTATCTTTCCAAAAATGCCATTAAATCATCCTGTGTATCAATACCCTTGGAGGTATACCCTGTAATTGCCACCTTAATTTTGTAACCATTGGAGAGCGCCCTGAGTTGTTCCAACTTTTCAGCCTGTTCTAATGATGAAGCCGGAAGTTTGGAGTATTGCAATAAAAAATCCCTCTTATATGCATAAATACCCAGATGCCTCAAAAACACGATGCCTGGCTCATTGATCGGATCTTTCCTGTCACGTACGCAGGGAATCTGTGAGCGGGAGAAATAGAGCGCGTATCCACGATTATCCAGCACCACCTTTACCACATTCGGATTGCTTAATTCTGCAGCATCTGTTATCACATGTGCAAGAGTTGCCATGACCGCAACAGGGTCTCCCACTAATGTTTCAATAACCTGATCAACCACAGACGCATGCATTTCGGGTTCATCCCCCTGCACATTCACGATAATGTCCGCATCCAATCGCCCTGCCACCTCGGCAATCCGGTCTGTTCCTGATGTATGCAACACGGAGGTCATTTCCACGTCTCCACCAAACCCTCTTACAATATCATAAATACGCTGGTTATCCGTTGCAACAATTACTCTATCAATTCGTCTTGCCTGCTTTACATTCTGATAGACGTGTTCTATGATATATCTTCCGGTAACGGACTTGACTTCTGGCAGGATTAACTTGCAAGGTAGCCTGGTCGACGCATATCTTGCGGGGATTATGACAACTGCCTTTGCGCTCTTCATCCAATCACGTAATTATTTTCTTTGAAGGAACACCTATTCCCAAAATAACATGGCTTAATTCTATGTTACAAGGTCGTGTTATTCAAACATTTTTTCAAGATTTTCAGAGGTAACTGCGCCCCCCCCTGTCTTTGAAAATTGTTACCTTAAACCTTAGAAACTAAAGGAATGGCTTAATGTCACGGTACCATAAACGGTAAGTAATCAAATTTGACATAGTTACTCAGTGAGGATAAAATGTTTCATATGAGAAGGAGATGTGAATGAAAGTAGCTTTACGTTATTTACAAAATGCAAAAGAAACGCTGAGTAGAACTACGATAGAAGATGACTACTATACTGATATCAAACCAGTGCGTGAAGCGCTTGGTACGGCATATCTGGCAATACTAGAAGCAATAAATGAAGCCTTACTGAAAAAAGGATTAGCCATGAAAGAATTGCCACAATCGGTTGATGAATACAGAAAGGTATTACGGAAACATTTTATCGTGCATAATGGTAAACTTATGAGGGAATTCGAGGCCCTTTATAATATCATTCACATTGCCGGTCACTATAGGGGTCTTATCCAAAAGGCCAGTACGATAAAAGACTGCCTGAAAGCCGCAAGGGAATTCATAAGCAAATTTAAATAAAATCCACGAGAAAACCATGTAAATCATTTATGTATTTTTAAGTTATTTCCAGTGAAATATCAAGCGCCTTCGCTGAATGGGTAATAGCGCCAACTGAAATCCTGTCCACGCCCGTTTGTGCTACCAAGTGGACATTTTCCAGGGTAATATTTCCCGATGCCTCGGTAAGGGGCTGGCGTGTACCCTCACCAGACTTCCACTCTTTCACCAATATTACCGCATCTTGTAATTGCTGGATATCCATATTATCAAACAGTATGATATCAACCCCAGACTTGAGGGCGTCCGTAACCTCTCCCAGCGTTCTTGTTTCTACCTCAATCAAAACGCCCTTTTTTATCTTTTGTCTTACCACAGACACAGCCTTTTCAATGATGCTGATATGGGAAGGGACGTCATAGAATAATTTGTTTTTTATAATATCCAGGTGGTTGTCTTTTATGAGCACTTGGTCATAGAGTCCCTTTCGATGGTTGACTCCACCGCCCACTGCTACGGCATATTTTTCCAGATATCGCCAGCCAGGAATGGTCTTCCTTGTGTCCATAATGGAGGTTTTTAAAGGTTTGATACGCTCGACAAACTGTGATGTTAGCGTTGCAATCCCTGAGAGCCTTTGAAGCAAGTTTAAGGCAATTCGTTCGCCAGAGAGCAAGACCTTTGCGCTACCATGTATTATAGCGATGGTCTCTCCCTTATGAACGAGAGATCCCTCCTTAACCCATTCTTTAAAAAAAACATTTTTATCTAATTTTGAAAAAAAACAGGCAACAACGGGTAAACCAGCAATAGTCCCGCTTTCTTTCGCAGTAAATACCCCTTCTACCATCAAATTGTCCGGGATGAGGTTTTCTGTCGTAATATCCCCACGAAAAATATCCTCCTCAATAGCGATTTGAAGAAGGACATCTATCTTTGCTGGTTCGAAATGAATTTTCGTATTCATAATTAATAGAACCTTTTTATCTTTCACCTGCCAACACCCCATTAACCCCTATTTCATTACCATTATATACTGTTTCAAAGAGAACTCAATACCATAATTGTCAATGTTTGTCTCTGTTATTGTTATTTTTTTTCTTGACATACAACGATACTGTGTTATTTTAGAAAACGTAACAAACAAAAACATTACGATAAAGGCAAACCCTGAGCAATCAGGGGACGCAAAGTAAAGGGTCTTTAAACGCACAAGGATGTAGTTAAAGACGCGCCTTATCCTTTAGTGAAAAAGATAGCCTTACTGCCGAAGATGTTTACGAATATCTTTGCAGTAAGGCTTTTTTATTGTAAGGGACAAAGAAAGGAGGCGGTAAGTGTGTTTATGGTATACCCCAAATGGGCATATAACAAGCCACCGCGAAGCGTATTAATCTCTACGAATAACCGTATTACACCGCAACTTTTAATACTCCTAACTACAATGTTAGATAAACAATTGGTATGAATCTTACTTTACCCATAAACTTAACCAAATAGGAGAAACCCATGCCAAAAGGTATTGCATTAACAACCGGATTAAATGCCGTTAGCCCTGCGCATTATGGAGGCTGGTCAGGAGAACTCAATGCGTGTGAAGCGGACGCCAAAGACATGGCAGAGATTGCAACATCAAAAGGATTTGACGTAAAAACCTTACTCACCAAAGAAGCTACCCGGAAGAATGTTATTGATGGAATTAACAAAGCAGCCAGCACCCTAACATCCGGCGATATCTTTATGCTGAGCTATTCGGGTCACGGCGGCCAACTCCCCGACCTGAACAGTGATGAGGCTGATGCACAGGATGAAACGTGGTGCCTGTACGATGGCGAGGTGGTCGATGATGAGATATACGCATTGCTCGGCAAATTTGCGCAGGGTGTACGTATCCTGGTTTTTTCTGATAGTTGTCATAGTGGCACGGTAACGAAGCTTCCTTATTATCAGTCTGCTATGAGGACAATGGGTTCAAGGGGAATCTCTCCGGAAATTCGGTATCGTTTCATGCCGATGGAAGTGGCGGTACGCACGTATCGTGATAACAAAAAATTTTATGACCCTATTTTAAAAGACCCTGCATTGAAAGAATCACGCGATGCAGTGAAGGCCTCCGCGATCCTCATCTCCGGATGCCAGGACAATCAATTGTCTGCTGACGGTGCGTTCAATGGTCTGTTCACCGCAAATTTGTTGCAGGTCTGGAATGAAGGAAAATTTAAAAAGGGATACCGGGCCTTTCGCCGCGCCATCGTCAACCGTATGCCGCCCGACCAGACGCCAAATTACTTCCGCGTGGGTGAGATCAACCGCGTCTTTGAAAAACAGAAACCGTTTACCATT
>JAUQXU010000332.1 GCA_030837935.1 Candidatus Brocadia sp. | reverse complement strand
CTTTCACACAAGAATCCCTTTGTTTTCGCCATATTTTACCCTATCTCTCGGTATTATTCAACGCTCTTCATTACCTATTTCCACCTGCTTTGCCTTATTCCACTTGGCTTTGGGGTGTTTCCGTTCAAACACTACATAGATAATCTTTTTTTAGAAGGGATGTTACACCCTGTTCAACACCCAAAATCTGATATGTTTTCTAAAATGTGGGTTGTTTCAGGAATCCAGGTAGACCCGGAACTCGATACATTACGTCGATTACAAAAGTTGATGAAGAGTATTGAAGACTCAATCCCTGATTCAGAAGGTAAACATCAGGACTGGCTGATCTTTGCCCATCGGTGGGCAGAAGTCATCGTCCTTTTATATCAGGCGAAAAAATCGGAGACACTTACCAAACAATTTCAGATGCTTCAGGAAATGGTAGACAAGGCATTTTTACTTTGGATACAGAAACGATACGGAGGTTTGTATAATCAACCACCTGTGCCTCCTGTTATGGTACATCATATTCCAAGAGCAATGGAGCGTTACATGAGGTCTATGGATAGAGAAAAGGTTGCATTGATCCTGATAGATGGTATGGCTTTTGATTCCTGGTTAGTGATCAAGGAAGAATTTATGAAACAACGACCACATTTATCTGTCCGAGAAAGGGCGATTTTTGGTTGGATACCAACGATTACTTCGGTATCCAGACAGGCAGCATTTACAGGAAAACCACCGATTTACTTTCCCAATAGCATTAACACTACCGAAAGAGAACCTGTATTATGGTCACAGTTCTGGATGGATCATGGTTTTACACAGACAGAAATAGCCTACGTAAAAGGTGTGAATGAAACAAAACTAAATGCAGTTGATGAAATAACATCAGATCAGAGAATTCGTATATTGGGTTTGGTAGTGGATACAGTAGATAAAATAATGCACGGTATGGAGCTTGGCTTAGCAGGTATGCATAATCAAGTACGTCAATGGGCAAAAGAAGGGTTTTTGGGAAAACTGATTGACCTTTTACTCGAAAGGAATTATAAAATCTTCTTAACATCTGACCATGGCAGTATCGAGGCTAAAGGATGTGGCCGTCCTACAGAGGGTTCTATAGCCGATGTACGAGGGGAGAGGGTAAGGATATATCCCAACTCAATTTTACGGAAAACGACAAAGGAAAAATTTCCTGAAGCAATGGAATGGCCGCAAATTGGTCTTCCACAGGATTATTTACCACTATTGGCCCCTGACAGGGCTGCATTTATTCATACAGGCGAACAAATTATCGCACATGGTGGAATATCGTTAGAGGAAGTGATAGTTCCCTATGTCCAGATTGAAAGAAGTTAGATGACAATGAAAAAAGAAATTGGATTCAGCCAGCGTATAAGACTTGAATGGCTTGAGAAAGCTGCCGAATTACTTTCAGAGGAAAAAACAAAGAAAGAAATAGAGGTTGTATTGTATGAAATTCTAACCGAACAACTTCAATCCAAAGGAAATCCAAAACGTGGAAGCAGGGAAAAGGCAATGACCATTCTCTTTAAGATTTGGGTTTCAGTGCCTGAAACTGTACAACCACTCAAAGAAGATGCAATAACCTATTTTAGAAGATTACCTTTTAACGATCACATCATTCTCCACTGGGGATTATCAATGGCAGTCTATCCTTTTTTTGGAACAATGGCAGAGACCGTTGGACGTCTTTTAAAATTGCAGGAATCATTTACTCCAGCACAGGTCTTAAGGCGAATAAAAGAACAATACGGAGAGCGTGAAACGGTAACCAGGGCAACAAAACGAGTTTTACGATGTTTTGTAGATTGGGGCGTGTTAAAGGATGCTACGAAAAAAGGTATCTATTTACCCGTTACTCCTCACGTAATTACCAATAAACAACTTATCGCATGGCTTGTTGAGGCAATTTTAATTTCTGGAAATTCTCATTCTGGATTGATCTCTGTTATCAGACAAAGCCCGATACTTTTCCCTTTTACATTAGGGCAATTTTCCCAACAAGACCTTGTACATAATAAACGACTGGAAATTTTTCATCAAGGAGTCAATGAAGTGGTTGTTGCAATGAAAAACAACGGAAGGTAAAAGTAAACAGCTCTATCTAAAAAGTAATATTTAATTAGTTTTAACACAGATTCGATTCCAACAATTAGTGACACGGGATTAATATTTTGATATTGCCAAAAAGCAAAGTGGATATAAATAAGAACACAATTGGATAGTTGCATTTATGTTTCTTTATAGTTAAAATCGACAAAAAAGAAGAAAAGGTTTGAGTCGTAAACGAAACGTTTTGCGTTACAAGACTTTCTTCTGGGATATAGATTGCAAAAATAAAAAAGGCTTATGCCGGTGGAATGAATACTTCAACGACTGAAATACGGATAGCTAAAACACAATACGTTATTTTTACCGAAGACTCTTTGACGGGTGACTTGACCGATGGGAGGAATATTTCAGTACCTATTGTATGGTGTCATCGGCTTTTAGATGGCACACTTGAAGAGAGAAAAATGACACTTGATTGGCGGAGGTGAGGGTATTCATTGGCCTGACCTCGACGAGGATATAAGCGTTGAAAATTTGTTGGCCGGGAAGCCATCTGGCGAAAACAATCGCTCGTTGAAGAATTGACTAGAAGAGCGTAAAAGGCGAGGCATACACGCACCAGAATGGATGTAATTATGACAGAAGATCGTGTAAAAAAGATACTATCACTCCTTGAAAAGGCATACCCGGATGCTGCACTTGTCTTACATTACAAAAATCCCTTAGAATTACTCGTTGCCACCATCCTGGCCGCACAGTGCACCGATGAACGGGTCAACAAGGTAACAGAAACACTCTTCAGAAAATACAAGGCAGCAAAGGATTACTCCAGTGCAAAACAAGACGTCTTTGAGCAGGAAATCCGTTCCACGGGTTTTTATAAAAACAAGGCAAAGAATATTATTGCATGCTGTAAAGAGCTCGTTGAAAGGTTTGATGGCAAGGTACCTGATACCATGGAAGACCTCGTGACCCTGCCAGGGGTGGGCAGAAAGACAGCCAGCGTGCTCCTTGGTAATGTCTTTGGGAAACAGGCCATGGCCGTGGATACCCACGTCTTTCGCGTTTCCCACCGCCTGGAACTTGCCGAGTCTAACGACCCCGACAAGGTCGAACAGGAACTCTGTAAGATCATTCCTCAGGAAAAATGGACACGATCATGCCTTGTCCTGGGCACACACGGACGGCGCACCTGCATTGCCAGAAAACCACTTTGCAACGTGTGCGTGGTTGAAAAGCTCTGTAATTCGCCAGACAAAACCTACCATAGCAAGTAATTACTCAATCGTTTTACCATAAGCATCGACTTTGTTACCGGTTTTACCCGAAAACACTATTTGGTCTTATTCACGCGGTAATCCGTAGAGTTCTTTACCATAAAATAAATTGCAATCCCATGAATTTTTGCTTTAATATCCTTCACGTAAGTAGAGAACATAATTATTTTTGAATATATATACTGAGAAAGTTCATAGATTGTGATTTTATTTTGAAATTCCTAACGATAGATTTAATACTATTCAATGAAAGCTCTATGAATCCCGTAGGGATGAAATGATTATAGATGATAGCATAAAAACCCGACGATAAACCCCTAAGGGGTGATATAATCGTTTTTCTGTGAAATGCCAGGCGTGTCCATTATGTCATCCCCTTGGGATTAGGTGTTGTTTTCGGTTTTTTCATCTATAATCATTTTACCCCTTCGGGGTTC
>JAUQXU010000331.1 GCA_030837935.1 Candidatus Brocadia sp. | reverse complement strand
TAGCTGCAAATCCAGATTCTGTCCTTCCTGTGGCAAGAAGGCAACCGACATCTGGATTAAAAACAGCTTAAATACCCTTCCCAAAACCACCTGGCAACACATCACCTTTACCATGCCAGAGGAAGATTGGGGTCGCGTCTTGATTCTTGAATTTTAAATAACGCGAATCTATCTCCTGACCGATCCTTCAGTCACGAACTCCCTGATGATGGAGGGAATGACCCTCACCTTCTCTCCGAATGCCCCACTGCCACCAGCCGCTCACGTTCAATCCGTTTGTGGCGGATAACGGGGATAAATATTGACATTTTGTAAGCTTATTATTACAATGCAGCACATGAAGGTGTTGATGGATGCTGATTGCCTTATCAAGTTGACTAAATCTAATCTTAAGGAACTTATTTGTTATAATTTCTCCGTTATTATTCCTCAGCTTGTGAAAGAGGAAATTGTTGATAATGCGAAGGGTCACCCTGATGCTGCGGTTATACAAAAAAATCTGGAGAGAAAGTTGATTACATTACACAAACCACATTCCCCTTTTAAAAAGGGTGAAGACGCTATTTTTACGATTTTCCAGCAGGGTGATTATGACGCTATCGGTAGTGATGACAAGAGATTTATAAAAAGGTTACGTATTTTTAATATTCCGTATATAACCCCTGCGGTATTTATTGCAATTTTATTTAAAAATGGCAAATTAACAATACCTGAGGCTATGGAAAAACTGGATTCCTTGTCACCGTTTGTCAGTGATGAAGAATACAGCGCAATGAAAGCAATTTTAGGAAGCTGGAGGAACACATGAAAACAAAGTCTATAAGAATACCGAAAGACATGATGACTGCTATAGAAATCGTGGAGAAAGAAGAAAAAATTGAAGAATCCACTGCCATGAGAAAACTTATAAGAATTGGTTTTGAGACGTATGTGGGAAATCTTTACAGACAGGGTAAAGTGACGTTGAGAGAGGCCGCCAGGCTTCTCGGTATAAATCAGATAGAAGCAATGAATCTTTTCCTTGATTTAGGGATAAAAGGAAATCTTGATGCCTCTGATGTCCTCACTTCACTGGAAAGGTTTGTTCCTCGAACTCCCCGCTAAACGCGGAACGACCCTCGCGTTCTCTCCGAATGCCCCCACTGCCGCAAGCCGCTGAGGTTTAATCCTTTTATTGTAGAGAACAGGGATATGTATTGAAAAGACAGAAGACAATCTTTTGGTATTCAGGGTCTTCTAGCTCATTCCTCTACCCATTTCTTGAATAAGCGCTGGCTTTCACATTAAAGTCTCCCTACCAATAAATTTTCTACGCATCGGTGTTTTATCTGCGTTCATCTGCGTCCAAGTGCGGAATTTATGAGTTATGTGATAGCCGTATCTGCACATCCCCGTCCGTTTAGTGAAATGGATGGCATCGAAATATTCCAGCAGCGGGACTGTGTACTTCCGTGGGAATTCCGGGGACACTTTACTTAATTCTATGAATTGAAATTATGTATGGTGTCCGCTTAATTCCGGACCTTTATGGCTACATATCGAAAATCATACCCTGCCGGTGATCGAAGGTATTTCCTGTGTATCCAGAGTTTCTCAACAACATGGAATATTATACTACTTGAAATGACTTTCCTAATGGTTGAAAGTCTGCGGTGTCTTGATGTTCGAGTTTAGCCCTGATTTCTTCAAATTTTCTGACAGTTTCCTGGGAGTAAAGGCGTTCACCGCAACGAAGACAGACTTCTGCATGTACTTTTAAAACGGCAGTATTATTGCCCCCACGTAAAAGCTTTTCTATCTCTTTTTCGATCATTTCACTCCCACAAAACGGGGCATTTTTCAAATGGCATCATTGTTGCCTTCTCCTTTCTCGCCAATTAATCCATAGATTAGTTATTTATGTTTGTTTAGCTATAATTAGCTTTACTTCCATTTCCTCAAACTAAAAAACCACCTTCCCGATAATGGGATTTTCTTCTATTTCCTTGATTGTATAGGAATTTTAATTTTGTTCATGCGGTTTTGCGGGAGGGTGGATTAAGCGAGAGCGAATCCACCTTTCCTGGAAATAGTATTGGTGGATTCGGCGTAAAAACCAACGCCTTAATCCACCCTACTTATAACGTAAGATGCCAGGGTATACTATTCCCTAAAATTTCTTCTCACTATCCAGTGGAAAACAGGTGGATATCTTTTTGCGAAAAATTGAACGCCATTCCTGAGGACTTTATTTATCGAAAAGAACCAGAAATGAGGTGCTCTATTAATCGGTGTCCTTCCTTTATGTGGAGACCGGAGGCATGGGCGTTGGCTTCACTATAAGGAAGCCCTACCCCTTTTTCTATACCGGTGCCGTAGGCCGCAAAAGGGACGGATTCCGGGGTATGCGTTCGTTTAACAATAGGCGTATAATGGTCAGGAAGTACCAGTATACGCAGGTCACGGAATTTATTTTTGGCTTCAAGAATAGGTCCGATTATCTTGGAATCTACCTGTTCGATAGCCGACACCTTTTCATGTACATTACCCTCGTGTCCTGCCTCATCGGGTGCTTCTATATGTATCAATACAAGGTCGTGGGTTTCGAGCGCCTTGATGGCATATTGCCCCTTATAGGCATAATTTGTGTCAAGATACCCTGTAGCGCCTGGTACATGTATGATGTCCCATCCAAGATAACAAGCAATGCCTTTGATCAAATCTACGGCGGTAATGACGGCGCCCGTGAGATTGAATCGTTCTTTAAACGTGGGCATTTTAGGCCGATGTCCCTGTCCCCACAACCAGATCATATTGGCAGGATTTTCTTCCAGATCTATACGCACTTTGTTTACATCGTGATTCGATAGATATGCCCTGGAGTGATCCATAAGATCGATAAGGATTTCGCTTCCACTCCCTTTCGGGAAGTGTTTTTTGATTGATTGGCCCATGATGTCGTGAGGTGGAAAACATCTGGCATCCATCTTTTGTGAACCTTTGTATACCATGACGTGGCGATAGCTTTTGCCTGGATAAAATTGAATGGTATCATTTCCCAATTTTTCATTGAGTAATTTAATGAGAACGGTTGCTTCATCAGTTTTTATATGGCCTGCGCAAAAGTCTTCCAGGGTGTCTTCGTTTGCGGTAATAAAGTTGCATCGAAATGCCCAATCGCCGTCGTTAAGTTTAATACCAATACTGGCCGCTTCGAGGGGTGCGCGTCCTGAATAGTATTCTCTGGGATTATAACCCAGCAAGGTGAGATTGGCCACATCGCTGCCAGCTGGAAATCCGCTCGGAATGGTTCGAACGACGCCAAGCTGACCATTTTGTGCAAGAAAATCAAGGTGTGGGGTGCGGGCAGTTTCAATGGGGGTTCTGCCGCCGAGTTTGTCTACAGGATAATCTGCCATACCGTCAGGAACAATAATGCAGTATTTCAAGAAACCTCCTATTCTTCTACACGAAGAAATTTTGTATTATCTTTTATTACATCGAGTTGTTTAATTTCTGCAAGCGCCTTTTGCAGATTGCCTTCTTCTGCAAGATGGGTCATCATAACCAGAGGAACATTCCCACTTTCCCTGGCTTTGTGCTGGATAACAGAAGCAATGCTGATCTCGTATTTTCCCAGGACGCCGGATATTTTTGCAAGTACACCAGGCTTATCTACGACAGAAAACCGCAGATAATACCGTGTTTTGAACTGCAGGATATCAGCTATGGGAACACGGTCGCAATTTCCGGAAAAGATCTTCATTGCTTTGAATGTGATGCCGGCCCTTCCGAGGGCAACATCCACAAGATCAGCAACTACAGCGCTGGCAGTTGGCATCTGACCGGCTCCCTTGCCGTAAAGCATTGTTTCTCCTACAGCGCTTCCTGTAATACAGATGGCATTAAAGACGCCATTTACCGAGGAAAGTGGATGGTCATGGGGAAGAAGCGTCGGGTGAACGCGGAGTTCTATCTTATTTCCAACTTTTTTTGCGATTGCCAGGAGTTTTAAGGTATATCCCAGTTCATGTGCATACCCAATATCAGACAGATCCACAGCGCTAATACCTTCATGATAGATGTTTTGGTAATCAAAGTCTACACCAAAGCCGATTCTCGCTAAAATAGCAAGCTTGTGTGATGAATCGATACCCTCGATATCCATGGTGGGATCTTTTTCTGCATAACCCAATTTTTGTGCCTCAGCGAGAGCATCGCTATATTTTACATTCTCTTTGGTCATCTTGGTCAAAATGTAATTCGTTGTGCCATTTACAATACCAAAAATAGCCTCGATCCTATTGGCGATAAAGCCGTCCCTCAGCGCTGCAATTATGGGTATGCCACCTCCCACACTCGCCTCAAAGGATATGCTCTTGCCGTGCCGGCGTGCCGTGCTAAAGAGTTCCGAACCCTTGAGGGCTAAAAGCATTTTATTTGCCGTCACAACGTCCTTTCCTTTTTCAAGAGCCATTGTGATAATTTCTTTAGCAGGGTGTACCCCCCCGATAAGCTCGACAACGACCTGAATATCAGGATTATCAAGCAGTGTCTTTGCCTCAGTTGTAAAGAAGAAATCTGATGGTACGTTTAGTTTGTTTTTTACATCCGGGTTACAATCGGCAATACCTTTTAACACCGGCAGGCAGTCAAGTTTTTCCAGGAGCGGCGAATTCTTTTCCAAAAGAATTTTTGCGACACCTGTTCCAACTGTTCCCATGCCTATGAGTCCCACATTGAACGTCTTCATAAATTTATTGTTTCCTAAAATGATATGCGCCACGAAGAGGCAAAGACACAACATCTTCGGGGTTGATGATATAGAAAAAATGATTATACAACGAGGGTTTACTATAACGGATAAAATTGTTTATTGTCAATATAATTTGTAAGCAAATGAAGTTGTTTTGCAATCCGCTTTGTTTGATTTTCCTTGTAATGTTGAAAGAGGTCTGATAGATTATTTTGCGAATTCAGGCAGGATGTTTTCACATAGGTCTCAGAAAGATGGTAAGCTTTAAAAACAGAGATATTATTTCTATCAGACATTTTAATAAAGAAGAGTTGTTGTATATCCTTGATTTGGCCAGACGAATGGACCTTGTGGATCATACAGATATGCTCAGGGGTAAGGTGCTTGCCTCATTGTTTTTTGAGCCTTCAACAAGGACACGACTGAGTTTTGAGTCGGCCATGAAACGGTTGGGTGGAATGGTAATAGGCTTTGCTGAGCCCGGAGTTACGTCGGCAGCTAAGGGTGAATCCCTGAGTGATTCGGTAAGGATTATAGAAGGCTATTGCGACATCATAGTTCTGAGGCATTACCTTGAAGGTTCTGCACAATTGGCAGCAGATGTTGTTGAAATACCGATAATTAATGCGGGGGATGGTGCGAATCAGCATCCAACACAAACCTTTCTGGATCTTTACACAATCCAAAAGACAAAAGGAACATTAGAAGGCCTTACTATTGGATTTTTGGGAGACCTGAAGTACGGCAGAACGGTACATTCTCTTGCTTACGCCCTGGCGTATTTTGGTGCCGAGATGTACTTTGTTTCACCACCCAGTCTGCGATTGCCTGCGGATTTTCTGGAGACACTGAAAGATCGAAAGGTAAAGTGTTATGAGCATGAATCACTCGCGGGAATAAGCAAGAGATTGGATGTGATTTATTGCACAAGGATACAGAAGGAACGATTTGCCGACCCCATCGAATTTGAAAAGGTTCGTGGGGTATATAGACTGAGTAAGACAACGCTTGAAGAATTTGGGATTAAGGATGATTTAAAGGTATTGCATCCTTTACCACGGGTAGACGAAATGGATGACAGCCTGGATGCAACTGATTTTGCTGTATATTTTCATCAGGCACGGAATGGTGTTCCTATCAGGAAGGCTTTGTTGGCAGCCGTTTTGGGGGCTATTGAATGAAGCACTTAGACGTCGCTGCAATAAAAGACGGGTCGGTTATTGATCACATAGACAGTAAAAGCACTCTGAAAGTTACCGAAATCTTAAACATCCAGAACGAGGAGCAGGTTGTCCTTGTGGGTATGAATTTAACAAGTAAATTTTTAGGGAAAAAAGGAATTATAAAAATTGAAGGGAAAATTATTGATCAAAAAGAAGCCAATAAAATTGCCCTTATTGCCCCAAATGCAACGGTTAACATCATTAAGGATTACGAAGTTGTTAAGAAATTCCAGATTGTAGTTCCGGAAATTATTGAAGGTATCGTTAAGTGCTTCAACCCTAATTGCGTAAGCAATTATAATAATATAAAAGCCAAGCAACATGTAGTGAATAAAAAACCCATAAAATTACAATGCCACTATTGTGAACGTATTATGAGTACAAAGGATATTGTATTGATTTGATTTTTTGGGTAGAAACTAAAATATCCTTCCATATCCAACTCAACATAACGGCTTGCCGCTCTCACTCTAGTGGATACGGCAGGCTATTCTTCAAACTCCCTCATATCATCTCCTCTCGCTCTATAAGATTTGCAGAAGTTTATATGATTAATAGTAGCGATCAAAGACCAACGCACTTTTTATTTCTTCTTTTTGCCACGTGCGACTTTTTATCGCTACCGGCTATTTTCAAAGACCATATGGAGTTGGGGGCGGTTGTTACTTTGTATATATCATTACAGGTGTTCTTAGCGTATTTATTTGCATTGCACCTTTAGGGAACGTTTAACCCCATTCACACTCCCCCAACTCCGGTTCTATTATATCACGAAAAGTAATTTTTGCAAATGAGTTGGGACAAACAGCATCTGTTTCATGTTTCGAGATAAATGAAAAAATCACTTGTCCAATGAATATGAATTATTGTACTATTTCAAGGTATCATAAGTATAAAAAAACGGGAGTTTGTGTGTTGTTACAAGTAATCACTTCGATAAATGATATTAAGCAGAGTATCAAAACACAGAAGGAAAACCACTCGACGATCGGTTTTGTTCCTACGATGGGGGCCTTACATGAAGGGCATTTAGGCCTGATAAGACAGGCAAAAAAAGAAAATGATACCGTGGTGGTAAGTATTTTTGTAAATCCCTTGCAATTTGGAAAGAATGAAGATTTTAAACACTATCCAAGGACATTTGATAACGATTGTAAACTCCTTTCGCAGGTGGGGGTAGATATCGTATTTAAGCCGGAGGCATCGGAAATGTATCCGGATGGATTTTGCACATCTATCATCCCTGAACATCTTGAAAATAAGCTGTGTGGCAAATCGCGTCCAGGACATTTTCGGGGTGTTGCTGTAGTTGTGCTAAAATTACTCAACCTCATAAAACCCGATATTGCCTATTTCGGGCAAAAAGACTTCCAGCAAACCGTTGTTATAAAAAGACTGGTTTCCGATTTACATGTTGATGTTACAATAAAGGTACTTCCGACGATAAGGGATCAGAATGGGTTGGCCTTGAGTTCCCGAAATGCATATCTCAGCGAAACAGAAAAGAACGATGCCCTTTGTTTATACAAGGCACTGACTAAGGCACAGGCCATGGTAAATGCGGGTATTATGAATACAGAAGAAATTGTACGGGAAATGGAGAAAATTATTACGCATTGCAAATCGGCCACTATTGATTACATTTCCGTGGTTGATCCCGAAACCTTTGAGTCGGAGACAAAGGTACGAAGCGGCGATGTTGCTCTTCTGGCAGTCAGGATTGGTAAGACACGCCTCATTGATAATATTATTCTGACGTTCTTAATGGTTCTGGCTTGGTTTAGTTTATGTTAAGAATTTTATGTGCTTTCCCTGCCATGTTCACGAAACTTGTTCTCCACAAAGATAGAGAGAACTGGAAACCCAGAAATATTTTTTCAATAGACATTTATGTATACTTAATTTATGACGTTCACGATAGTACGCGTTCTGGATAGTAATTACAATTAAAGGAAGATAATAAGATGTCAAAAGAATTTGATTGCCGTTTTTTCGCCTCAGAGAAACCCTGCCGATTCAAACTCGATTGCCCCATTGATGATACGTGTCAAAAATATCAATCAATGGGGACACGGATATTGATTATTAAATTGGCTGCCATTGGGGATGTGCTGAGGACTACACCGATTCTGCCTGTTTTGAAGAAGAAATATCCGCATGCCTACATTACGTGGATTACTGATAAATCTTCCTTGTCCGTTTTAGAGGAAAACCCTCACATCGATCGCTTGTTGACGGCAAATTATGAAAACAGCTTACGTCTCCACGTGGAGAAATTTGACGTGTTAATCTGTCTGGACAAGGATACGGTTGCTTCCAGTCTTGCATCCCTAGTGCAGGCAGATCAGAAACTGGGGTTTGCCCTTTCGGAAAAAGGGCACCTTTACCCCTTGAACAAAGAGGCTTACTACCTGTTTCGGCTGGGAGTTTCTGATGAACTCAAGTTTCGACAAAATAAGAAAACCTATCAGCAACTCATCTTTGATGCCCTTGGATTAGGAGAAAAGTATGGCGAATATGTAATCAATCTTCGACAGGAGTACACCGCCTATGGTGAGCAGTTGATGAAACAGTGGGGAATTCATAACGGCAGGATGGTGATCGGTTTGAATACGGGCGCCGGGAAAAGGTTTGCGACAAAACGATGGGAAATTGGAGGGTTTGTTGAACTTGCAGATCTCTTGTCAACAGACCTGAAGGCGCATGTGGTGCTCCTGGGTGGACCTGAAGAAATTGAAAGGAATAAAGAAATTGCCTCCCGGACAAAGTCGCAAGTAATAGACAGTGGGTGCCATCACAGTCTGAAGGAATTTATGGGATTAATAAACCAATGCCATCTGGTTGTTACGGGTGACACACTTGCCCTGCACCTTGCTATTGCTCTCAAAAAAAGGGTCGTTACCTTTTTTGGTTCCACATGCCATCAGGAAATTGATCTGTATGGGAGGGGTAAAAAGTTAGTAGCCGATGTGAATTGCGCCCCGTGTTATCGGGGAAATTGCGATACGATGATTTGTATGAAAAGCATAAGCGCTAATGATGTGTATCATGCTTGCAAAGAGGTATTAAATACAAACAGCCTGCTATAAATTCAACTATTTAAAGAAGATCTCCTTGCACAAATTACGATGATACTAAAATCTCGATATATAGCTCTTTTTCATCGTATCTAACTGGTGTCTTAAATTCAGCGCAGAGTTTTTGCATTTTCCCTGAAATTTCTCTTGCTTCACTCTGTGATGCTAACCTTGCCTGAAAATCTTCAATAATGGTAGGATAAAGACGTAACCTGTAAATCTGGGAATCGCGAGTTTCTATGGTAAAAATGAAAGACTGGTCGTTGCGTTCTATCTCGTCAACTGCATAATCGTCAATAAAATCACCGGCACTATAAATAATCGGCCTGCCCTTATAAATCTCAATACCCTGAAAGACATGGCAGGAATGACCGAAGATAATATCTGCGCCGACATCAATCAGGCTGTGGCCAAAAGGAATATGTTCAGGTTGGGGTCGATAGCCCCAATTTGGCCCCCAATGAGCTG
>JAUQXU010000330.1 GCA_030837935.1 Candidatus Brocadia sp. | reverse complement strand
TACAGTAAAAATAAAACTACGAGAAATTGTAACAAATTTAAGGGATTAAATAACACAAAATTTTGACAAATACAAATATATTTTTTAAATTTTTACACAACATAATTTTCCTAATCAATAAGTTTCCATGCAAGTGTCGTTGCGAGGGCGCTAGCCCAAAGCAATCCCCGGGGGTTTTGTTTCATAATTCGGTTATTAAAATTCTATTGAAATTCATTGAGAAATCTGGTTCACTAAAAAACTACGATGAATGGAAAGAAAATTACCTGATGAGTGGTAAAATCGTAAAGACCAGAAATATCACACAAGCCGCGCGTGGAGATAAAAACGGATTGTGGACTACCGTAGTTACTGCTGCCGTATTTATCTTATGATAATGTTTTATGATTTCCTTTTCTTACCTAAATGGCAGAAGACGTTTAAGCGGTTTAAAAGGTTTACATCGCTTATTGTTCATCTTCCCCCGTATATTCAAAAGGCTGATCCTCCATGGGTTTTTGATTTTATCAGCATGCCCTCCGGCTGATCTGGCATGCAGGAAAGGGGATATTGTGACATGGAAGTGATAACGACAGGATGCATTGTTGCCCCGAAGGGATTTAAGGCGGGGACTACTTATTGTGGAATAAAAATCGCCAAAGACAGTCTTGATTTGGGAATCATCTTTTCTGAATATCCCGCAACTGGCGCTGCCTTGTTCACAACGAACCAGATCTACGCAGCGCCGGTAGGGCTTAGCAGGGAAATCGTTCAAAGGGGACGCGTACGGGCATTTATTATCAATAGCGGCAACGCCAATGCCTGCACCGGAGAACAGGGTTATAAAGATGCCGGGGGGATGCTAAGGATTGCTGCAAATTGCCTGAAAATTTCTGAGGATGAACTCCTGGTCGCCTCCACGGGAATTATCGGAAGGCCGCTTCCTATGGATAAGATTGCCGCAGGCATTAAGATCGCTGCGGCATCTCTGGGAAATGCCCCGGAACATGGCAATGCCATGGCGCGGGCCATCATGACAACGGATACGAAACAAAAGGACATTGCTGTAAAGATAAAGGTAAGTAATAAAGATGTAACAATAGGTGGAATTACGAAAGGGGCCGGAATGATTGCCCCGAACCTTGCAACCATGCTCTGTTTCCTCACGACGGACGTCTCCTTGCCGGCATCACTTCTCAACGAATGCCTCAGAAACTCTGTAGAATCCTCTTTTAATCGCATTACCATTGACGGTCATATGAGCACCAATGATACCATCGCCATTATTGCAAATGGTGCCTCCGGGGTACATATCCCTTCTCAAAATCACGATTTTCAGGTCTTTCAGCAAGGACTGGATTATGTAACCAGCTATCTGGCAAAGGCCATTGTAATGGATGGGGAAGGTGCAACAAAATTTGTACAGATTGATGTGGTTGGTACGAGGTCGCGGAGTGATGCAGCAAAGATTGCCAGGTCAATCGCAGATTCGCCCCTGGTAAAGACGGCGCTTAACGGAGAAGACCCAAACTGGGGCCGCATCGTCTCTGCCGCTGGTTATGCAGGTGTGGAACTCGACGAATCAAAAACCACCCTTTATATCAACGATATCCTCATCTTCGCGAAGGGAATGCCCACCCAGAGTGACCTCGCTACCCTGAGCACATCCATGAAGGGCAGGAATATTACGATCCGCCTGGAACTTGGGTTGGGCACCTATAACGACACCGTCTGGACGTGCGACCTCTCGCACGAATACGTCACAATTAATGCTGAATACCACACATAAGCTTTTAGCATTTTTGTACTAATGAAAAATCTCTGATTTATTCTCTCTCCGCCCTATTTAGTGTTTGAACGGAAACACCCCAAAGCCAAGTGGAATAAGGCAAAGCAGGTGGAAATAGGTAATGAAGAGCGTTGAATAATACCGAGAGATAGGGTAAAATATG
>JAUQXU010000329.1 GCA_030837935.1 Candidatus Brocadia sp. | reverse complement strand
CTGATAACAAAATAGAAATAGTAATTCATGTGAATATGCTGAAAGAAGGTTGGGACGTAACTAATCTCTATACGATTATTCCCTTAAGAACGGCTACGTCTATGACTTTGAGAGAACAGACTATTGGCAGAGGTTTACGCTTGCCGTATGGGAAAAGAACGGGTGTTGATAAAGTGGATAAACTTACGATTGTAGCCCATGATAAATTTCAGGAAATAATTGACGCAGCCAATCAACCCGATTCTATTATCAAAAGGCAAAATATTATAGAAATTGATCCACAGGAAATTATTGGGCAAAAAGAGGTAATCACCTCCATTTCAAACATTGAACAAAAATTCGATGAAGAGCAAAAGAAGATTGAGCTTATTGTTGAACCTGAACAGAGGCAAAAAGCCCAGATTAATCTAGAACTCAGAAGGACCATTCTTTCTACGCTTCCAGAACTCAATAATGCGGTAACTAACGTTAATGAATTGACAAAGTCAGAAATCAAACGAATAGCGGTAGAAAAGATTAAGCAAAATATCTTCAGTTCACCACAGAAAAGTTTATTTGCCGCAGAAATGATAAAAGAAGTTGAGGCAGCTTATGAAACGGTGGTACATGATTTTGTGCAGAACATTATAGAAATTCCAAGAATTACTATTCAGCAAAGCAATGAAGTAAGGTCGGGCTTCATGGATTTTGACCTTGATACGAGGAGTCTTAATTACCAACCGGTATCGGAAGAAATTTTGGTAAAAAAGCTTCGTGAGCAGGAAAATAGTGTTGATATTATAAGCGGGAAGGGCAGGGGTATACATGACAGTCCGGAAAATATCATTGTGAATGAACTCATGAATTACCCTGAAATAGATTATGATGAACAGTCTGATTTGCTTTTTAGATTAACTGGTCAGGCAATTGAGAAATTCAGGACATATCTTGGCGATGATAAATTGATGAATGTCGTTCAATATAATAAAAAAGAGATTGGAGGATATATCTATGCACAGCTAATGCAACATTTTTACTTTGAAGCACCAAGTTATGAAAAACCCCTGGTAAGGCCTTTTACAAGAATAGAAGAACATAATTTTTCAAAATACACGAAAGACAGCATTCATCATTTTACCGAGACAATCACTCCAACCAATGCCATTCCCAATAAGGTATTTAGTGGTTTCAGAAAGGCATACCACAATCTGTATAAATTTGATTCCAAGACAGAAAAAGATTTTTCGGTCATTTTAGAGCAGGACAGAGCAGTGCTTAAGTGGCTAAGACCCGCATCTAATCAATTCCACATATACTGGAAGCACAATTCAAGGCAGTATAACCCTGATTTTGTGGTGGAAACAAAAGATGCTATTTATCTTATAGAAACGAAGAAAGAAGCAGATATTGAATCGGCAGATGTTCAGGAAAAAGCTCAGGCAGCCTTAGAGTATTGTAAGTATGCTACTGATTTTACCAGTGCCAATGAAAGGAAACCCTGGAAATATGTTTTAATTCCACATAACGCAGTGATGATAAATATGAGTTTTGAGACATTGGTAAAGAGTTATGGGTATCAAGGCGGATAATTTTTTTGTCCATGCAGGAGAAATTAGCAAAAACTGTTCATTTCTTAAAACATGGGTAAAGAATAGACGCAGAGGCAGGATGCTGGTCTTACGTTTAAGGAAACAAAGAGTTGTGTTTAATCTCCAGGTTGGTTTCCTTTAAACAACAATCCCCTTTTATTCAATCGTTTGAATTTCAAGACCATGAGAAGGGTTTTTATGAGGATTTTGTAATTGAGTTTTGTTTGACCGCGTATTCGGTCTTCAAATGCGATGGGGATTTCTTTGATCGAAAAACCCTTCAGGTGTGCCCGGTAAAATACCTCAGATACGATGGATGGACCGGTTGAGACCATGGAGTCCAGCTCTATTGCTTCCAATACCTTTCGTTTAAAGCATCGGTAACCAGAAGAAACGTCTTTGATCTTTAATCCTAACAGAACTCTTACATAGATACCCGCCAGGTTTGTGATTACCTTGCGTATGATACCCCTGTTGACGTCTTTGCCTCCGCTTATAAAACGAGAACCAATGACCATATCTGCATTTTGAATTGCCTCCAACATGTAAGGAATGTATTTGGGGTGATGAGAAAAATCTGCGTCCATCTCGATTACAGCGTCGGCCCCATGTTCCAGGGCATATTTGAAACCGGCGATACCAGCCGAACCCCGCCCTCTTTCGGCTGTCCTGAGAAGCAGTTCCACCTCAGGATGTTCTTTTGATAAGTTTTTAACTACCCCTGATGTGCCGTCAGGTGAGTTGTCATCAACAACGACAATATGGAGGTCAGGGATTTTGAGATTTAGGATTTCCCGGATCAGATTTCCTATGTTTTCCCGTTCATTATAGGTGGGGATCATTACGTATGTTTTCATAAAAAAATCTTTACCGCAGAAGGTGTAAAGGGTAAGCCATTCATTGTCAACTACGTTAAATTGAAGATAAGAGTAAATGAAAAATCAGAAATAATCATGCAAAAATACAAAGCAAAATGTAAAAATTCTTGCAGACTTTCTCAGTTAACTTATTCTGATCCGGTTTCTTCCTTCTTGTTTCGCCTGATAAAGCGCACCATCTGCTCTGGCGATAAGCAATTCATGCGATCCGTTAATTTCAGGAATCATGGACGATATGCCGAAGCTTACCGTAACGGTATTGCCGGCTTGTGAATTTTTATGTGCGATACCCAGAGCAGCCACGCTTGATTGCATGGATTCTGCCACCTTTGTTGCGCCGTTTCCGTCCGTATCAGGAAGGAAAGCAATGAATTCCTCTCCTCCATATCGTGCAAGTACATCGCATGGCCTTTTTATGGTTATTCTCAGGGCATTTGCCACCCGTTTGAGGCACTCGTCTCCCATCTGGTGTCCGTAGGTATCGTTGTAATTTTTGAAGAAGTCTATATCAATCAATATGACAGAGATCGGCTTTGATAGCCTGGCGGCACACCGCCATTCGGTTTTAAATAATTCATCAAAGTGACGTCTGTTTGCAATGTTGGTAAGTCCATCCGTGCGTGAAATTTGATGCAGCATCTCGTTTGCCTGATGCAGCTTTTGATTTGCTTCTCCCAGCTTTTCAAAAGCGTCCTTTAATTGGCTTGTCATTTTGTTAAACGCCTCAGAGAAGTCACCCATAAAGTCGACTTTTTGGTTGAAATCGCCATTGGCAATTTGCTGTGTTTTCCAGGTTAAATGCCTTAAATTAGATTGCAATGCCTTAGAGGAGTGGAGAATCACCATTTTCCCCTTCGATGAAATATAATTCAATTCGCCTCTGCTGAGGGAATACATAAAATTCGCAACGTGATTGTATTCTACAATCATTTTGTTCATATAGGATACCAGCTGTTTTATCTCATTGTTAGGATAATCCAGTGGTAATTCGACAGGAACAGGCTTTTCTCCCTCTAAGATTTGATGCATTGTTTCCGTTATCTTATCCAGGATTCTTTCGTCTATTGAAATCATTTGAGCAACACCTCAGCCCAATAAACATTTATAAAGTTGTTTCACAGAGAAAAGAAAACTAAAAATAAGGATTTTTAATAAAGACTGTGTATTCAAATTACTGCCCTTGCTTCAAAACGGCAAACCCTGCCTCCAGAACACCAGCAATCCACCTCTTTTGTGATGAATTTTCTCCCGCTAAACTCAGACAAAAGCCCGCTAATGAAACCTTCATCAAAGGTACAAATTTCTTCGTCACAGATAGGCAAACCGGAACAATCCAGGTCTTCAGCCAGGGCTATCGTAAATGTTAATTTCTCTCTGTCTACTGATTCTACCTTGAGAATGCCGATCTTTAATTCTTTTAAATGATTTTGGAGGTTAGTAATATAATCATTCAAGCTGTCTTTTTTCGTTACAACATTACGATAAAATGCCCGCCCCGCCGCCTCTCCAGCGTCATAAAATATTTCATTTGCCTTTACAACGCCAACCTCGCGTATCAAAACGTCTCGTAAAGTAAATTGCATCAGCCGGTATACAGCAACGGATGTTGTTGGGCCAAGATTTGGACGTCCTTCTTTTATATTGCCTAACATAGCCCAATTAAATTTACTTTCTTTTCTCTCTTCTTTAAACATATCCTATTCCTTTGGTAATGATTAATGAAACGTTTTGGATTTTAATGTATTGTGTTGATATTGTATCTTTACTTTGTGTCTGCGGCTTAAGTAGCTACATTAATAAATCAAGACTGATGAGAGCCATAATTTGAGCAAAATCAACCAGTTCCTTAATGCTGATCGACTCGTTTGTTGTATGTGCCTCGGTCTCATCACCCGGGCCAAATCCAACTGCAATGATACCCTTTTGGATGAGCTGTTTTGTTACCGTTGCACCGGACATTCCTTTCGGTTGTGGCTTAGTTCCCAGTACGACTAACGTGTGTTTTGAAATCAAATCCACCAATGGATTGTTGATAGGGACGGCGGTAGGTGGCTGGTTGGAAATAACGCTTAAGTCAAATTTTGCCGAATATTGTGTTTCTACCGCTTTGATAATATTTTTAATATTACTTATAATGGTATCGGCTGAGTCATCCGGCAAATATCGGATATCCAGTTGTGCCTTACAGAGTGCAGGCACTATATTTGGCGCTGTTCCGCTGTGGATTGACCCAAGGTTTAAAGTAGGTGGTGTGTGGAGTGGATGTGAGGTTTTTTGGAACTTTAATTGTTTTATGCGTTCGAGCAAGGGTATCATATTCCATATGGCATTTATCCCCATTTCCGGCCGGGAGCCATGGGCTTGTTTGCCGTGAGAGGTGATTTCCAGAAAGAGCGTACCCTTCTCCGTTACGTCAATAAGTCGCATATTATGTGCCACATCGGGAATGATGGCAAAATCTGCTTTAACCTCACATTCATTGAGCAAATATTCTAAGCCCAGTGTGGAACCCCGTTCCTCATCGGCAACGCCTGCCAGGATAAATTGACCTTTCAATTTTGATTCGTTTTCCTTGAGAAACCGTGCGACAGCCATCATGGAGGCCATTTGCCCCTTATTATCCGAGGAGCCTCTCCCATAGATGCGTCCATTTTCTATCCAGGCCTCAAAGGGATTCCTCTTCCAGTCGTCACCTGCCGGTACAACGTCTAAATGGCATGCAACCAGCAATGACGGCGAACCTTTTCCTATGTATCCAACGATATTTGTCCTACCCTTTATCTTTTCATGGATAGTGTATGGGATTTGTAATGATTTGAAGAAATCCTCGACAACTTGAGCGGCAAGTATTTCATTTCCGGGAGGGTTTTCAGTTTTTGTATTGATTAGCTTGCATGCAAGATCGACAATCTCTTTCTCTTCATTTTGCAGGTATTTTTTTACGTGATCGATTCGGTTGTTCGAAGATGAGCTATTCATAAGAATTATTTTAAAAGTAACAGAAAATTTGATAATTGAAATGTTAAAACAATCGTGATAATCTTACCGTGCAGTCTGAGATATTTCAAATTAAAAGATTGATTAAACATTCAGTTTTCCATAAAATAAGGTCGATTTTGGTATCGTTTTACAGATGTTATCTCTCGTTCAAGTTAGGCTGCCATTGGTAGCGTCTTTTAATCTCCCCGCTAGAAAGAGGGGCTGGGGGTGTGTTGCGGAAAACTTACACACCCCTTTATCCCCTCTTTTTAGAGGGGAATCACAAAAGATCGAAATCCTTCACATAAATTTAGGACAAATTGAAGGAGGGATATGCTTGACAAGGATATCAAGTAATAAAAAGGGTGATCTTGAGGTTTTCCAACGTGATGACACCCGGGAAAATGTTGTACCTGTAGGACTCGCCTCTTATGACACTTCAAAACTGAAGCCAAAGAAATACGCATACGACCCGCACCTTGATCCGCAACTCGTATGGGCAGGCAAGGCAGAACACACATCCTTTGAAGTCCCGACGGTATCCATTCATATCCACGACAGAATCCTTTCAAGTGCTTTAAACAGATGAAAAAGCAATTAGAAGACACAAAAACAGTTGAATCAATATATAGCCGTGTCAGGGAGATTCTTGAGACTGCAAGAACCAGCGCCTATCGCGCTGTGAATTTTGCTATGGTTCAGGCATACTGGCATATCGGCAGGGTTATCGTTGAGGAAGAACAGCGAGGTAAAGCGATGGCTGGATACGGAGATTTTTTACTCAAAGATCTCTCCCAACGTCTAACAAGAGATTTTGGGAAAGGTTTTGATCCCAGCATCTTCGCTATATGCGTCTATTTTATCTTTCCTTTGAGAATGAGAACGCCTTGAGTTCAGAATTTTCATCACAGCAGATATGTGACGCAGTGCGTCACATATCTCTTGCAAAACAAAAAAGCCACGCCGCTGCGTGACGAATTGCCTCTCATCAAGCCGGAGCTTTCATAGACACATTACCGTCTGCTGTTGAAGGTTGAACGGACCGATGTCGGGAAATTTTATATAGATGACTGCATTACAGGCAATTGGTCTACCCGTCAGCTTGAGCGGCAGATTAATTCCTTCTACTATGAAAGACTTCTTTCAAGCCGCAACAAAGGCAGTGTCAGGTCTGAGATAAAAAGGCTTGAACCTGGCCCGGCGCCAAACGATATTATCAAAGACCCCTATGTGCTTGAATTCCTTAATGCAAAAGAAAATGTCCGTTTTCTGGAGAAAGACCTTGAAAATGCACTTATAGGAAAATTGCAGGACTTCCTGCTTGGACTTGGCAATGGTTTTCTTTTTGTCAGAAGGCAGCAGCAAATTGCATCCGACGCGTTGCTCTGCTGCGCTTCGCAGCTGAACCGCAGGTCGTTAGCCAAAAATTAATTGCAACTCTTGACATGTGTCATTCATTTGTAATACAATTGTAATATGATAGTCTTTGATTCGTCCACGCTTATTCTTCTTGCAAAAACAGATTTACTGGAATTGTTTGTCTTGGATTTTCGTGGGAAAGTTTTAATTCCTCCGAAAGTCAAGACAGAGGTATGCATAGAAAAAAGAGAAGAAACCCCTTTAATAGTTAAATTAATTAAGGATAAAAAAATTGAGGTCTTTGAAGCAAAAAACAGCAGGCAGATAAAGAAATTTATGGATGATTTTGATATAGACGCTGGCGAGGCAGAGGCATTAACCCTTGCTATTCAGGAGGGTGCCGGCATAGTTGCAACAGATGATAGAAATGCCATAAGGGCATGCAAGATTTTAAAATTAGATTTTGTTAGCGCAATTGCTGTTTTGATAAGGGCATTTGAAAAAAATCTTATTGATAGAGATGAGGCTGTTGTCAAATTGCAAAAACTGGAATCTATTGGCAGATATAGCAGGACAATAATAGAGGATGCAATAAAAAAGATAAAGGGGGTATAGAAAAATGGCTACCAAAACTTTAAGCATACGCATAGATGACGACGATTATAAATTTCTTTCCGTTCTGGCTAAAGAAGAAAAGGAAGATGTTTCAAAGACAGTAAGAGAATTAGTTGATCTCGGCAGGGTAATGCTTGCCATAGAGAAATATAAAAAATCAGAAGCATCCATTGAGAAGGCTGCAAAGATAGCCGGGGTTTCTATCTCAAAAATGATGGAAATATTTAAGGAATATAGCGTTGAGGCAAACCTGGAATACGAAGACTACCTGAAGGGGCTAAAGAGCATAAGAAAAGTCTGGTAGGAATAAAAAGTGATTATATTTTTTGGACAGGGATTTAGTTGACTATGCCAAAAACAAACGAAGCAACAGACACGGATTGACCTCGCTAGAAAAACTTTCTAACGGAGTTGAGAGGCTGATGCAGCTTGGCTGGAAGCGGGGAGATGCATTGCCTTTCAGCACAATGAGTTATAATTATTCCATTGAATAAAACAAGGTGGCATTGAATGGCAAAGGGGAGAAAAGCTAAGGGTTCAATCAATAATGATATTGAAGCCTATCGGCATAGGCTGACAAGCGCAAAAATGCTGTGCCTGTCGGACTTGCCTCTTATGACATATCAAAGCGGGGACAAAGGCAGTGTCAGGTCTGAGATAAAAAGACTTGGACCTGGCCCTGCGCCGAACAATATTATCAAAGACCCTTACGTCCTTGAATTCCTCGATATAAAAAGAAAAACAAAAAATATCTTGAAACAGATCTTGAGCAGGGACTGATAGACAAGCTTCATGATTTTCTTCTTGAACTCGGCAAGGGTTTTTCATTTATTGCCCGCCAGAAAAGAATAACCATTGCAGACGACCATTATTATATTGATCTTGTTTTCTACAATTATATTCTGAAATGCTTTGTTGTAATTGATTTGAAGGTTGGCAAGCTGACCCATCAGGATATAGGGCAGATGGACTTTTATGTGAGGTACTTTGAGAAAGAGGTCAGGCAGGCTGAGGATAATCCTACCATTGGACTGATACTTTGCGCTCAGAAGAACGAGGCAATGGCAAAATATACTTTGCTAAAAGGCAGCAAGACGATCTTTGACTCAAAGTATAAGCTATATACCTGCCTACTGAAAAAGAGTTGAAAGAGGAGTTAGAGCGTGAAAAAAGAATGCTTGAAATGGAGCTTAAATTGTTAAAATCAAAAAACAGAAAATAAGTCACCCAGATAAAATGCCCGGAACAAATGAGGCGACGGATACGGGTTTGAGGGTAATTGAAAGGCTCCAGCAACTGGGCTGGAAGCGTCTATCAGCAAGAGTATGCATTAAGCCTTTTGCATTAGAATAAAATAGTTGCATACCATTTTCCCCAGTGTCTTTAAAATACAGGAGTCGCTTTTGAAAAGGTTGAAAGTTTTTTTAGCATCACCTGGCGATTTAAAAGAAGAGCGTAAAATAGTTAAAGAAGTTGTTGATCGTATTAACACCATAGTCGGCAGAAGAGTTGACTGGCATATTGAATTATACGGGTGGGAAGATATCTTACCTGGCTTTTCTAGACCACAAGCTCTTATAAACAAGGAAGTTGATGCTTGTGATTTGTTTTTGGGGATGCTTTGGCAAAGGTGGGGTGAGCCTACGGGAGAATTTAGCTCTGGCTTTGAAGAGGAATTTGAACGCGCTTGCAAGAAGCGTAAAGAAACTAATTCACCGGAAATATGGCTCTTTTTTAAGAGTGTGGAGGAGGACAGGTTAAAAGACCCGGGTGAACAACTTTCAAAGGTTATTAAATTCAAGAAAGAGCAGGAAGAAAAAAAAGAACTTTTATTTAAAGGATTTAAAGACCCTTTAGAATGGGATAAGTTAATACACGATTCTCTTTCCGCATATCTACTGGATTTAACTCGTCCGGAAGAATTTGCTTTAGTTGAAAGATCGCCAATTATAGTGATAAGCAGAGAGGAGCATGCAGGACTTGCGGAAGGCAAGGTATATCCACGTGAAATAACAGCTTTAATTTCAAAAGTTCTTAATCGTGTTGCAAAGAAAGGCGCAAGAAATCTTGATTTTTGGGAGCGAACGAGATTATTTATTTTTGCCAGCGCATGGTTTTCTGATGTCCATATTGGTGAAATCCTAGGTGTTCATGAGATAAATTTAGCATATAAGAGCAGAAACGAGTGGAATCTATCAGATGAAGAAAAATGGTTGATATTCAGGTCAATGATCTCAGAAATTGACTCAAATGTGCAACCGGGGTGGTTTTGGTTTCGTGATTGGAAAATCGAGCGTATTGATAATGTATTATGTTATTTAGCATTGGAAGATAGTAATACCGATGTACGTCATTCAGCAATCTCAATTTTAACGGATACAAAATTTAAGGCCAGTAAAGATTTTTTAAGTAAAGGCTTAAATAATGACAATAAGGATATTGTTTTAGAATTCATTAAGCTCTTACGTGCTAATGAGTCTCTCGAAAATATAGATTTACTTTCATCCCTCGTTTCGAGCAGCGAACAATCGCTTCGAGAAGCGGCTATTACGGCAAAAATCGAGATAATGTATCTATACAAACCTGACGAGGCATTTCGAGAGCTTATCAGATACGGCACAATAATTCCAAAATTAATTCAGAATACTATAACCGACGTGAACTTAAAAGTTGATGATGACATCCTGATATCTGCAATAAGGCAGGCAGATACTGCTATAAGAAAGCTTTCCGCTCAATACCTGCTTAATACAAATAAATTAACCAAAGAAGTCTGTTCCGAGCTTATAAAAGACACAAGCTTGGTTGTTAGAAAGTATGGCCTTATTGGTCTTATAAATTTGGATGAAGATCTTGAGATAGATTTTATTGAGAAAATCTTGCAAAAAAAAGAAACTGTAACCTCTGGCCTATCCGAAACGGTATCTCATCGTGAAATAATCCCTTTATTATTAAGAAAAAAGAAGGCAGATGAACTTTTATCATTGATTGATTTTTATGATACTTATAGCAATAACGCATATCGAATACTTGCAGAAGATCACTTCAATGTTGTGGAAGCAAGAATTAGATCGGATCTGGATTCAAAGTTTGATTCTTTGAAACAGGAATCTGATGATAAACTTAGAACCAAATATGGCGAATCCTCGGATAGAGTTATCAAGGCTTGGGAAGAACTGGTTAATTATGTGAGAGATTCTCATATCTCTGCGGCTTTGGCTGGATTGGTTAAACATGGGAAACCTGACGATGTTAAGTATGCCCGAATCTTCCTTGGTTCTGTATACAATTTGGGGGATAAAGAATCCATAATGTTGATGGCAAAGTTCGGAGATTCAACCGATTCTGAAAAACTATTAAATTACGCAAAGTCTACCTATGGCGATCTCAAAAAAATGGCAGTTCAAACCGCACTAAAGTTATTTCCTGGTCTAAGCGATGTCTTAAAGGAATGTATACGAAGTAATGATTATGAAATTGTAAAAGTTGCCGCTAAAGAATTAATGGAAATAAACACAGTGGATTGTATCCAACTAGCTAAAGAGCTTCTTTTGAATGAAAAAGATGGGATTCGGCTTCTCGGGGTTGGAGTGCTCATTAAAAGATGCACGAATAAACAATTAGAAGATATACTAAATGATTATTTAACTAGAAATTCATACTATTACGATGTTGTGACCTCTTTAGACCAGTGTCTTTATGCGTCTGGGAGATATGGAGCATACTTTAAGGAAAAACTTTTGATTTCAATCGAGAACGGCAAGTAAATAAAGACAAAACGTATAAGAAGAAAGGTTCTTAGAAAATGTAGTTAGAGGAATTCCGGAAATTCTGGGAACATGGGGGCTGTTGAGAAACTCTTTTATGTCACCCTGAAGAAAGTGAAGGGTTTCTCACTGTACTGGAAATACAACATTTTTCGCTTCGCTCAGAATGGTAAAATTGGCACGCAGTGGATTTTTTCAACATCCTCACATGATGCTGAATTGCGTGAGATGGAAAAAGGAATAGCAGGTTTACCGCCTCTTTTATAAAAAACCGGCAGCGGCTTTGAAAGGTATTGGGCTCTTGCCGCAAGAGGCGGAGAGTCGGATTGAGCGGATTATTGCAGAGGTGTGGGAAAAGGAACCGGAAAAAACAAGTAGTAAAGAATCTAATTTGTAGAGGAAGGCGATTATGACCTGCCAGGAAATAGAGAATAAAGTAGTCTCCATATTAGAGAAATACAATGTCAAGACGATAGGTATCTTCGGCTCTTATGCCAGAGGTGTTCAAAGACCGGACAGTGACCTGGATATCCTGGTAAATTTCAAGGAGAGGAAAAGCCTGCTTACCCTAGTGAGAATAGAACGGGAGCTGTCTGAGACCATTGGAGTGAAGGTGGATCTTCTCACAGAACAGTCCATAAGCCCATATCTGATCGACAGGATAAAATCGGAAATGAAGGTGATATATCAATGATAAAGGACGACACAGTATTTTTACGGCACATCCTGGATGCAATCAATAAGATTCAGGAATATACAAAAAATATGGATTATGAGGGTTTCAGGGCGTCCAGCCTGGTGCAGGATGGTGTGATACGACAATTGGAGATTATTGGAGAGGCTACAAAGAACCTGTCACAGGAAATTCGGGAAAAGCATCCTGATATCCCATGGAAAGACATTACAGGGATGAGAGACAAACTGATTCACCAATATTTCGGTGTTGATATGGCCGGGGTATGGGATACAGCGGAACAGGATATCCCAACTTTGAAAAGTAATCTGACTAAGCTTTTGTGAGAAACGGAATAATAGAGTTAGCGGCTCTGTTACAAAAACCATTGCCAAACTTGATAAGGAAACGGAGACATTGGAAGGTGTGAGGCTCTTGCAGCAAGGGGCGGAAAAACGGATTGAGCGAATTATCGCGAAAGTGTGGGGAGCGTAACCGGAAAAACGAGTATTAAAGAATCAAATTTGGAAGATGCGGAGGCTGCGTGGAACAATTTCGCCATGTCACAATTTCTGAAAGGATATTTAAAGGAAGATGCCACGTATGACAACCTATAAATTCGGCGATATTATCCTGAGCTCTCAGGCTGATATTTGGACAAAGGAGATATTAAGGTGAAAAATTCTGTGAGCGAAATTATTTCAACTATAGCTGGTTTAAAAGCTGAGGCAAGACAGCGTTTCTGGGCTGAAACAAAAGGCATATTTGGTTCTTATGTAAGAGGCGAACAAAAGGAAGACAGTGATTTGGATGTGCTTGTGGAATTTGAAAAAGATGCAAATCTCTTAGACCTTACCGGTCTGGCTGATTTTCTTGAGGAAAAGCTGAATATTAAAGTGGATGTTGTGCCTGAGAGTGCCCTTAGGGAAGAAATAAGAAGCATCGTTTTAAAGGAGAAAGTGGCTGTATGAGAGAATATTCATTATATCTTAAGGAATACTGAAGGATATAGAGAAACGTCATTAGCCGTTGATAATCCTATACTGAACAATTCATACAGGCAGAAAAAAACAGCACCAGAGAGGCGGGTCAAGGTTGTTAATTATTTCTGGGGTTCAATGATGACCTTGATGGAATCCTTTGCCTCTGCAACCAGCTTGAAACCCAGCGCCGCTTCCGCAAGCGGTAATCGGTGGGTAATCAGCTCGCGTACTTTTACCCTGCCTGCACGGATCAATTCGATGGACGCTGCGGTATCATCCGGGGGGCCGGCATACGACATGATAATAGAGTTACAGTTGCGCCAGAGATCCCAGAGATTCATAGGAGTTATTGCATTGGGTTCTGTCGGGGCAAAAAACAGAATCGTTCCGCCCCGATCCGCGGAGTTAAATGCCTGTTGAATTGCTGAGGGTGCCCCGGTGCATACGATGACAAGGTCTGCCAGTCGTCCGTCATTCGCCTTGCGTAAACAGGCGGGGACGTCCTCTTTGGCGTGAATGATTATATCTGCCCCGCATTGTTTGGCCATTTTTAAGCGGTAGTCAGTGATGTCTACTGCACATATCCGTCCTGCCCCCAGAGCACGCGCCAGTTGGATGTGAAGGAGCCCGGAAATACCGCTGCCGATAACGAGTATACTCTGTCCCGGACGCAAATTTGCCTTCTTTTGCCCGAGAAGGGTGCAGGCCAGCGGTTCTGCAAAGGTGCCCTCTTCAAAAGAGACATCATCTGGCAGGAGAAAGGTACCGCGGTCAACGTTGATTTGGGGGATGCGAACATATTCAGAAAAACCGCCCGGATAAAAATTGGTGGTCCGTAAGGTTTCACATACAGAATAGTGGCCGTTCAGGCAATAGTGGCAGGTATTACATGGGACATGATGGGCAACCGTTACCCGGTCGCCCACCTTGAAACGCTTGACACCTTCGCCGAGAGCAACGATCTCTCCGGCAATTTCGTGTCCTAGCACCAGTGGTGCCTTTTTGATGCGATACCATTCCATGACGTCACTGCCACAGATGCCACTTGCCCGTACCTTTACCAACAATTCGCCTGTACCGATTTGCGGGGTTTGTATCTCTTCGATTCTCACATCCCTGTTGTTATAATACATTGCTACGCGCATACTATTTTTCCCCATTCAATTCTCATTAAATTTATTTGCAGCAGATTACTAAAATATATTTTGAAACTATTTTTTCTTTTCGCTCTTTATGGTGTTAAACAGGTCATTGGCCTGTTTTGCTGTGGCATTTTCATGGATAATAGCACGCAATGCCCTGATCATGGCCACCGGGTGTTCGTTTTGCCAGATATTTCTGCCAAGATTTACACCAATAGCTCCTTTTGTCATGCCGTCATGAACAAACTCAAATACCTCGAGATCGCTATTGACTTTTGGGCCTCCTGCCATGACTACGGGCACCGGACAACCATTGGTTACCTTCTCAAAATTTTCACACCAATAGGTTTTTACAACACGGGCGCCCAATTCTGCTGCAATGCGGCAACATAGGCCGAGGTAACGGGCGTCCCGTTTCTCCATTTCCCTGCCCACAGCCGTAACGGCCATTACGGGAATACCGTATCTTTCTGCCTCGTTGACCAGGTTTGACAGATTTGTCAGTGTTTCCTTTTCATAATCGCTGCCGATAAAGACAGAGATGCCAACGCCGGAGGCATTCAGACGAATAGCCTCTTCCATGGAAGTGGTCAGCACTTCATTGGCAAGATCCTTACCCACCATGCTGGTACCGCCCGATACCCTGAGGATGATAGGCTTGCTGTTTTCTGGATTTATACATGCACGTAATACCCCGCGGGTACAAAAGAGTGCATCTGCATAGTCGATAATTGGTTTAATCGTTTCGCCTGGTCTTTCCAGTTTTGAAGTAGGTCCTTGAAAATATCCATGGTCTATAGGCAGAAACATACAACGGCCATTTGATTTAATGAGTTGAGACAAACGATTCTTTATTCCCCAATCCACTGTTTCGTTCCTCCTTTTCAAAAGTGTTAACAATTTTCCTGCGACTTTTCAGGTCTGACAATGAAATGTCCTTTTCCTATTTAAATTCCATCCCCGTCTTTATAATTCTTCATGAATACGGTCATTACTTCTGATTCTATTTCAGAAACCTTATTATCCTCTCCACTTGAAAGGTTTAAGGCATCCTCTAGCTTTTTTATCCGCAGTTTGAGGTTGCAATTTTCTTTTAATACTACCATGATAGCCTCGGCAATGGGGTCGGGTAATTGCCCATGGTCCAGCATGACTTCTTGTTCGTCCTTTTTCCGTTGTTTTATGATCCTGCCAGGCACGCCGACTACGGTTGCATGCGGAGGCACATCTTTCGTTACGACAGAGCCGGAACCGATCCGTGCATAATCCCCGATGGTTATGTTGCCCAGGATGCAGGCGTTTGAGCCTACGACAACCTTTTTGCCCAGATTTGGGTGCCTCTTTGTTTTTTCACTCGTTGTGCCGCCGAGCACTACCCCTTTGTAGAGAAGACATCCATCCCCAATTATTGCAGTTTCACCTATTACAACACCCATACCGTGGTCGATAAATACGCCACGTCCTATTTCCGCAGCAGGATGTATTTCAATCCCCGTCAAAAACCGATTTATGTGTGAAATGAAACGGGATAATACAATCCACCCTTTTCTCCAGAGATAATGAGATATCCGATACAGCCATAAAGCATGAATGCCGGGATAGCATAAGAGGACCTCCAGTTTGCTCCGTGCCGCCGGGTCACTTTGAAAGGCGACATCTATGTCCTCTTTCATGCGTTTAAGCATTAAAATTCCTTAAACAAGACGGTGGACAGATACCTTTCACCTGTATCGGGAAGTACAACCACGATCAGTTTTCCTTTGTTCTCAGGTCTTCCTGCTACCAGGAGTGCAGCATAGGTGGCGGCTCCGGAAGAAATACCTACTAAAATTCCTTCCTGTCTGGCGAGTTGCTTGGCTACGGCAAATGCCTGCTCATTTTTGACCGGGATGATTTCATCAATTATTTTCATGCTGAGGATTTCCGGGATAAATCCTGCCCCGATTCCCTGTATCTTGTGAGGACCAGGCTTCCCTCCGGCGAGCACAGGTGAATCGGCAGGTTCTACGGCAATGACCTTGAGTGAAGGTTTGCGCTGCTTGATGACCTCGCCAACACCAGTGATCGTTCCGCCTGTGCCTACTCCTCCTACAAAGATATCGATCTTACCATCCGTATCATTCCATATCTCTTCGGCCGTTGTTTTGCGGTGTATTTCCGGATTAGCGGGATTCTTGAATTGCTGCGGCATAAAGGAATTGGGTGTATTCTTCAGTAATTCTTCTGCCTTGTTCACAGCGCCCTTCATGCCTTCAGCGCCCGGGGTTAACACGATTTCTGCGCCAAATGCCTTTAAAAGATCCCTTCTTTCTATACTCATGGTATCCGGCATTGTTAAAATCAATTTATAGCCCCTTGCAGCAGCCACAAAGGCCAATGCAATACCCGTGTTGCCTGAAGTGGGTTCTATAATGATGGTATTTTTGCTGATCAAACCCGCCTTTTCCGCGGCTTCAATCATTGCGATCCCGATACGGTCCTTTACACTGGCTAAAGGATTAAAAGATTCCATCTTGGCAACTATGGTGGATTCTAATCCCTTCGTGACATTGTTTAATTTAACTAACGGTGTATTACCAATCGTTTTCGTGATGTCTTCGTATATCCTTGCCATAATTTCCCCTTGATTAAGTTCTCATATAAAGCAAGTATCTTTAATAATGAAATGAAGCAAATATACTATCATAGTGGGAAGTTATTTCTCAAGGAATTTTTAAGACTCAATTTTCCTTGACAAAAAAGAATTTATATATACGATATATGGTTTTGATCTCTATCGGTTGCAATTTTTCATGACAAGTTTTTTATTCGTTCACTTTTTGAAGGGCAGTATCCTGCAGGGATATAATTTTGAGTAATGACAATAATCTGATTTTGTGATGCGGTAAAACTATTTGCGAATTATTGGAACATATTTCTTATTATAGGTGTTAACGTGAATTATAAAAATGTCGACGAACTTGCAAAACAGGTTGGTGGCTCATTGCGTCTTACAACGCTGATTATAAGCAGAGCGAGGCAGCTCGTAAAAAGGGCATCCCCACTCGTTGAAGCAGATACTGACGACCCTGTCAAGATTGCGTTTTTAGAATTAATGCAATCGAAGATTAAATTAAACGACGGTGGTGAACCGTGGCCAGAAGTTTTAGAATCCAAAGAATCCAAAAAAATGAAAAGCCCGATGGAAAGTGACGAAAAATCGTAGATTAGTGGTTGCAGATGGTTATGTACATTATCATTTTATAGATACAAGGGGCCGGTAGCGTCTTAAGCCGTGTTTTTCTCGTTAGAGTAAACCGCTGATTTGTTAAAGTACATTCTAGTCCGCCTGCCAATAACGGTGCATCAAATCACAGATTTTAAGTCTTTGCTTCGAAGTTCATCAAGGTGTAACGGGTGAGTGATGCAGGTAGTAATACGGTAAATATATCCACATTCAGTTTTACGGTCGTGATATTTATATATAATTTTATGAAGAAGGGTTAATAAACTCGCTAAACAAAGATGTTTAAAAAGGGGAAATTCTAAAAGGGGAGTTTCATACATATGATTAAAGTTGATCATTTGGCAAAGCGTTATGCGGATGTGTATGCAGTAGACCATATCTCATTTGAAGTCAAGCAGGGTGAAATTTTAGGGCTTTTAGGGCCAAATGGTGCGGGTAAGACCACTACCATGCGTATACTGACCTGCTACATGCCTGCGACTTCCGGAACTGCCACGGTTGCAGGTTACGATGTGTTCCGTGATTCGATCAGTGTGCGCAAACAAATAGGGTATTTGCCGGAAAACGTACCCTTGTATCCTGAAATGCGGGTGAAAGAGTATCTCTCGTTCCGCGCGAAACTGAAGAAGCTGCCTTATCGTGAACGCAAAGTGAAGATTGATGAATGTATAGAAAAATGCAGGGTTACTGATGTGCAAAATCAGATCATTGGCACACTATCCAAGGGTTATCGTCAGAGGGTTGGTTTGGCCGATACCCTTGTCCATGACCCAAAGATCCTCATTCTCGATGAACCGACGATCGGGCTTGATCCCAATCAAATAAGGCAAGTCAGACAACTCATCAAGGAGTTAGGTGAAAAACACACCATTTTACTGTCGACACATATCCTTCCCGAAGTCGAAATGCTCTGCGGTCGTGTAATCATTATTAATAAGGGCAAAATAGTTGCTATGGACACACCATCCAATTTAGCTGTCCAGCTGAAAAGTGGAAACAACATTACTTTAGAAGTGCGTGGTAATGGCGAAAAAATCAAGAATGCCCTGTCCGGTATCAAAGGCGTAAAAAAGGTACTATGGCAAGAAAAGGGTGAATTGGGTAGTTTTATCGTAGAGGCAGAAAGAGGGATGGACATTCGTGAAGATGTCTTTACCAGCATTGTAAAAAATAATGGCATTATTCGGGAGATGAAACAAGCCTCTATCACGTTAGAAGAAATATTCCATCAGATTACTACGCAGGAACAGGAGGTAACGATATAAATGACGAGCGCAGGCACCATATTTCAAAGGGAAATTAACGCATATTTCCTGTCACCGATAGCATACGTTATTATCGCAGTGTTTACGGTTTTTTCTGGTTACTTCTTTTCCATCATGCTTGGTATAACCCAGGAATCTACGCTGCGATATAGTCTGGCCTACACACAGTTTATTCTCTCCATCCTGACACCTGTTATTACCATGAGGTTGCTGGCCGAAGAAAACAAGACAGGCACCATTGAACCTCTTATGACGGCTCCCGTTACGGATTTTGAAGTGGTATTCGGAAAATTTTTAGCGGCTTGGGCGCTTTATAATGTAATGATTGCACCAACCGCTTTTTATATCATATTTTTAGCATGGGTAGGCAGTCCCGATTATGGGGCGATTATTGCCAGTTACATCGGATTGATCTTGATGGGTGGTTTGTTTATTTCTATTGGGCTGTTGGTGTCTGCCATCACGAAAAATCAAATTGTCGCCGCTGTTATTGGGATTGTAGCCCTGCTCATCCTGCTGGTGATTGGTTTGGCTAGTTCCGGAAGTGAAGGATGGTTTTACAGCGCCCTGAGATATATTGGTACATATGACCACTGGGACACGTTTACAAAAGGGATTGTGGATACAAGGGATGTGATTTACTACGTTAGTTTTACAGCGTTACTCATATTTATTGTTGTGCGCATTGTCGAGAGCAGGAGATGGAGATGAACACTTTGAATAGAAAAAAGAACGATTGGTTTGAGCAGTTTAGCGGATATATTATACTAGCCGGAATCATTGCTGTTGTGGCAGGTTTTGGCGTATCAAGAATCTTCAACTCGTGGGGGATATCCTCTCTTGTTCCGATTGGTGTTGGCGGAGGTGTTATTATCGGATTTAGTGCTGTCACGGCCATTCGGAAAAATTGGTTTTCAACTGAGGCATCTAAGAGGAAGGCGCTCGTTGGTACAAACGTTGCCATAATGTCTATCTTTGCAGCATGCATTTTTGCGATTGTCGGGTTTCTCAATAACCGGCACTATGAACGTTTTGATCTCACCGTTACCGGCAAATATTCCCTTTCGTCCAAAACTAAAAATATACTCAAAAATCTTGATAAACCCATTGTTGTTACCACCCTCTTTAATCCGGGTGAGATGTTTTATGAACAAATCCTGGATATCCTGAAAGAATACGCCTACCACACAGATAAGATTAAGGTGGAAAGTGTCGATCCTTTAAGGAACCGCACTAAGGTTGAAGAATTGGCAAAACGCCTCAATATTAGTGATCTCCAATTAAATACTGTGGTATTTGAGTGTGGTGAGTATAGCAAGCATGTGCAGCAAAATGAAGTTATAGAAAAACAGTATCCATTTAAGTTTAAGGGAGAGGAGGCCTTCACTGAGGCAATTCTCAACGTTACGCAAGAGAAACAAACAGCTATCTACTTTGTTACCGGGCATGGCGAACGTCAGTTTGAGGATTTTGATCGCGGGGGAATTTCTGGAATTGCAAATGCACTCAAAAGGGATAACTGTCGTGTGGCTCCGCTCGATATTTTGACTGCCAAGAAAATTCCGGATGATTGTGAGGTGCTCGTGATTGCAGGGCCGAACAAGGCTTATCTGACAGAAGAATTAAATATCATTCGCAACTATCTTGAAAACAGGGGCAAGCTTTTACTTATGCTGGAACCCGCGCTTAACCCGAATGCCCCTACGGGATTTAAGACGCTTTTGCCGGAATACGGCATTGCAGTCCGCGACGATGTCGTCGTTTACAACAAAGTCAATATGCCTCTTTTTGGTATACAGACCGTTGCGGAAATCTATGTGGGCAAGGACGAATATGCTGAAGAACATACGATTACCAATGATCTGAAGAATTACAACACGATTATTTTTGGCGCATGTCCTGTTGATGCGTCACCACCTAATGACCAAATGCCTTATCAGGCAACCGTGCTCATGCGTGCGCCTGAAGGGTCGTGGGGGGAAATTGATGTTACAAATTTACGACAGAAAAAACCTGAGTATAATATAGACACCGATATGCAGGGTCCGGTATCGCTGGCTGTGGCTTCTCAAATAAAAGAATTACCAAAGGCAGTTACCCAATCACATCCTGCTATGGCCAATGACCCGTCTGCCAAACCGCAAGGTGCGCAATTGGTTGTTTTTGGAGACGTGAATTTTGCCACGAACGAATATGTAGAAAACCCCGGGAATGCAGACTTATTTCGCAATTCTATTAACTGGTTAGCCCAAAAGGAAACTCAGCTTGGTATCTCCGCCAAGCCACCTGATTTCCGTAAGGCAACGATTAACCCAATCCAGATGAAAGTTATCTTCTGGGTATCAATTGCGGGAATTCCTGTGATACCAGTTATTATTGGGAGTATCGTTTGGTGGAAAAGACGCCGCTAATTCAGGCTCGTCACGCAATGAAGATTTACCATCGTTTCAATTTCATGATATTCTACGCTGGAGGAAAGAATTAAGCTATGAAACTTAAAACAACCATTATCCTTTTAATTATTGCAGCTATTGGTGTTTCGTACGTTTTCCTTTATGAGAGAAAACAACTGCCTCATGAGGAATGGGAAAGGCTGCAAAAAAAGGTGCTTCCTGATTTTAAGGCATCGATGATCAAAAAGATCGAATTGAATAATGAAAGTGGTAAGGTCATCCTGGAAAAAACCGAAGATAATTACTGGCATATCGTTGAACCACAAAAACTCCGCTCAGATAATTCTGAGGTAAACAGCATTCTTTCCGAGTTTGAATTCATGAATAAGGTGGGCTCCTTTAAGCAGGAAGGAGATAAACCGTTTGACCTCAAAGATTATGGTCTGGATGTTCCGAAGATATACATCACCATGTATACCGATATTCCGGCAAAACCCGATAAAATACAAGTAATGGGGCCGAAAGATAAATATACGGTATTTGTTGGTCAAAAGCTTGCTGCAGGCGATAACGTGTATATAAAACTCGATTCGAGCGATGAGGTTGTTGTCGTACCGGGAACCCTTCTTGGCAAAGTTAGTAAAAATGTCCTGGATCTGAGAAGTAAATGGGTGTTTACCTTTGACAAGGAGGCAGTGGACAACATCCAGGTCACAACAACAGATTACAACATAGTTTGTAATCGGAAGGGGAATTTGTGGCGTCTTTCTGAACCTATCAGCGATTTGGCAGATCTGGAAAAGATCAAAGAGATTCTTGGTAAGTTAAAAAACCTGCAAATCGACCGCACTGATTTTATTACAGAAGAATCAAGTGATTTGGTGAAATTCGGCCTGGATAAGCCCCGATATATTGTTACTATTAATGAGAAAGGCGTTTCTCAATCTGTCATGTTTGGGCACTCCTTAGACAATAAGGTTTATGTTAAACGTGCAGATGAACCTACGGTGTTTTTCCTTAAAGATATCATTCTTGCAGACTTGAGTAAAAAACCGAATGACTTGAGGGATAAAAAGGTGGTCAGGTTTGAATCGATAGGCACCTATGGTGTAAATAAATTGGAGATCAAGACACCAACCGATTTGATTGCTATTGAAAAATCTTTAGACCTGGATTGGAAGCTTACAAAACCAATTAATATTTATGCAGACCAGGATACTGTTAAGAATTTCATTGAGAAGATAAAAACTATTGAAATAGAAGACTTTGTTTCAGATAAACCAACTGATTTATCACTCTATGGCTTAAAAGATCCTGTCTTTGAGATTTCTGTTACCAAAGAGGAAGACAAGGAACTGGCTAAGTTTTATATAGGTAACAAGTTGCCCGATGGCGCCACATGTTATGTGAAACGTGTCGGAGAGGAACCAGTATACACCGTTCCTACAGCAGAATTTTATGACAAGATTGAAAATGCACTCCTGAGCTTCCGTGACAGGCTGGTAAGTGAGTTTAACAGGGATTTGGTCAAAAAGATTGTCATTGAAAGGCCAGACCGTACCTATGTATGTGACATAACCAATAAGAAAGATGCGGAAGGTCAATTCCAGTGGGAACTATCAAAACCCGTCCAAACTGTAGCTGACACAAACGCTTTAAATCAGATTGTATGGGATTTATCCTTTTTAAAAGCCGACTGCTATGTTGCAAAAGCACCTAAAGACCTGATGCCCTATGGATTAAATGATCCAAGGAGCAAGGTCTCTGTGACGTACGAAAAAATTCAGGAACAACCATCGGAAGGGTCGGACAAAAAGAAGAAAGAAGAAATATCAGACAATATTACGAAGACCAAAGAGTCGATGGATAAAATTGTCGAAACCAGGACCTTGCTCATTGGTAAAAAAGTTAAGGAAGGCGACAAGGTAAGTTCTTATGCTAAGTTTAGTGACAGTGATCTTGTGTTTGAACTTTCCTGGCCAAAAATTAAAAACTTTGATGCGGAATTGGTACCAGCTAAAGTATTCAATTTTGAAAGGACGGATGTAAAAGAGATTGCTCTTAACTATGCCGAAAGAAGCATTTTGCTGGAAAAAACAAACAATGTCTGGAAATTAAAAAACAATGAGCAGAAAGACGTGCAGGGACGGGAAGTAGATTACTTTATTCGTAATCTTCAGGAATTGAAAGGAGATTACATCGAACAATACAAAGCGACAAACCTTACGCAATTTTCTTTAGATAAACCCCAGCTTAACATTACTATTGGTTTAGAAAGCGGCAACGCCGTCCTTTATATTGGTAAAAAGAAGGATACTACCGGCTATTACGTAAAGAATAAAGATTCGGATTATATCTATGTCGTTGGTGATGAATCGATTGCGAACCTGATGAAAAAAGAAGA
>JAUQXU010000328.1 GCA_030837935.1 Candidatus Brocadia sp. | reverse complement strand
CTTTCACACAAGAATCCCTTTGTTTTCGCCATATTTTACCCTATCTCTCGGTATTATTCAACGCTCTTCATTACCTATTTCCACCTGCTTTGCCTTATTCCACTTGGCTTTGGGGTGTTTCCGTTCAAACACTACATAGATGATTGGTCACTCGATGAAGCGTTTAGGTACTTGCAGATGTTTTCCTCAAGTAACTGGCGAACCACTACATACACGAAAAATGTTTCGCGGACTAGCGAGCTACACTACGTTGCACTAAAACTGACGGAAAGGTTGGCACGGTCAAGCCTGCACTCTGAGACTCAGAGTTGCGTGCTACTATCCGAGAAATGGGCAAAGGCAGTCGCCAAGGAGCGCGAACATATGGGCGATGCTTTCTTCTATGGAGCTATGGGCAAGGATGATTACATCTATGGAGCAAGGAAGATTCTTGACAGGATCAAGAGACGAAAAGTTGTGCTCAAACATATACGCCAGGCTAAAAACGCGCTCCGCCTAGGAGTGATAGACCAGAAGCAATACGAGATTCTTACTGTTAGGTTCGCGGAAAAAGACTACGCCAAACGGGTTGAAGAAGGCACACAAGAGAGGGTATTCCATTCGTACACAAAAGAGCACGGATTCCTCCAGACTCTACCGCCGGACGGAGTAGCTACCGGCAAGGTTAAATGTGCCCGCCTTGTTCCTGAGCCTGGCTACTATTGCGTACAGCTACGTTTTCTCACGGATGACCAGCAGGCCGAGTACGTAAAGGCTTTCGGAACCAGCCCCGTCCTAGTATTAACCAGGAAATACTTGTTTGTACGACTACAGAGCCTACTAGAGACGGCCATCCTGTATGATTCCGAGATATCAGCGGGAGAACTCGAGCGCGAATCTCGGCTCCTTGGCACGCTGAAGAGTAATAATAGCAAATACTACGCGCAGGATGTCGCAGACACGATTGTGTATTTGGCGAGGTTGGATTCCAAGGAGCGCACCGAGCGGCTGCGGTGTCTCCGCGCGCTCCACGCAAATCCACCTTGTGGCTTTTGTGGCTTTTATGGCTTAAGCAATGACGGTGCAGTATGTAACGTGCTTATTGTACAAGGGTACTTCGAATTCGTGCGCAGACCTCTTGTTCAGCTCAGGGAAGAAGCAGAAGGGAGCACATCTTTAAAAAAATATTAATCCTTCTTGCTGAAAAAGGTCGAATCAATAAGATAAATTAATATTAATATGCGAACCTAGACCGATAAAAATATTTTTGCAGAAAATGTAGAAATATTATTCGTAAGCGCCTAACATTAGACCTCTAGATCGAGAGCAAAACATGAGTTTACGATTGACTCACTACACAGGAGAGGCGACCGCTGTTCCGAACATTTTATCCAACGGATTCGCTTGGGTTCCAAATTGTCGGAATCTGATATCGAAGTTGGTCCCGGCTCATGATTTTTCTGAAAGAGAGCCCCAGCAGTTCGGTATGATTTCCTTTACAGATCTAACCCCGGATGAGGCGGTGGAACACCGCAAGGAATTTGGGAACTACGGAATCATAGTTTCGGAGAATTGGGCGTGAAAACACAGGGCGCAAAAGGTCCTCTATATAGATAAGTCCGGACCAATTTTTGACGCCTTAAGTTTAATTTTTAATGAAGGATATAATGACGTCCGGTCAAAAATCCGCTTTCCTAACAGTGCTATGTGGCAGATGGCATATACGAATAAGGCTGCTGCTGCTATAACTAACAGTCGTCTTTGGATCGGCCTTCTGCAACTCTATGAATTCATTGAGCCCATAGAAAATGCTTATCAGAGCGAGTGGAGAATCGTACACCCGGAACCGTATTACGGTTATGCAAAAACAAATGCGGAAATCATTAAAAACGTCTCACCGCCGCAGGGTTGGGCTAAGGTTCTTAACGTAGTGACAGTACAACCGGAAGACGTTCTCGGATTTGTTTGTCCACGGGTAGAGCAGGAAAATCTAAAAAGTGTTTTGCCAAAAGATTATAAAGCGAAACCAGTGATAACTTGTTGAGGCCTAACACGTCATTTGAGACGGACGGCTTACCCTTCCGCTACGCTACAAGATAAGCCGCTGTTCAATTCCAGCGTTATATACTTAACCCAAGTTCAACAAGCAAAAATCGTATCTCTTGTAATACTTAGTGGTTACAATTTTCGCCCTTCATTTTTCGGCACTACATCTTTGAGTTTTCATGAATGATTTTAGATATTTTCTACCTAAGGGTGTATGTTGAA
>JAUQXU010000327.1 GCA_030837935.1 Candidatus Brocadia sp. | reverse complement strand
GTTTGTGCGTAAAAAGACTGATTGAGACTTGGGTGAGGGGCTTCCGGCCGTTCCAATGGGGATTGGGGTAGACGCCGGGAGCTCTGGACCTGAGAAAAGGGGCAGGAGAGCGGGGACTCCCTGCCCCGTTTTTATTTCCGGCCCGCAGCGGCGGCTGAAAAAGATATAACACTTGACTCATGCGCCCGAGATGTTAAAATCTTCAGGTCTTGCGCCCCTGTCCGGGGCCTAATCCATATAAAATGCGCCCGTAGCTCAGCTGGATAGAGCAACGGTTTCCTAAACCGTAGGTCAGACGTTCAAATCGTCTCGGGCGCATTAAAATTCCTCCTCTGCGATTTATCTGTAACCAATGATTGATTTACACACGCATACGCTATTTTCTGATGGTGTACTTTTGCCAGCAGAATTGATACGCCGTTGCGAGGCAAAAGATTTTCGTGGACTCGCAATAACAGACCATGTCGATTACTCCAATATCGATATGGTAATACCGAATGTCTTAAAAGCCTGTAAAGAAATATCGGCTGTTGCAAAGATCAAGATACTCGGTGGAGCTGAATTAACCCACATTCGTCCGGAACACATAAAATCCATGGTAAAACGGGCAAGGGCGCTTGGCGCATGCATTGTGCTGGTGCATGGTGAGACGATTACCGAACCTGTGCTTCCGGGGACAAACCGGGCAGCCATAGAAGCGGGCGCTGACATCCTGGTACACCCGGGTCTTATAACAGAAGATGATGCAAGGCTTGCCAAAATCAATGGTGTACGGTTGGAAATCTCCGGCAGGAAAGGGCATGCCTATGCAAATGGCTATGTCGTCAAGATGGCAAAAAAGGTTGGAGCAAAACTTATCTTTGGCTCGGATTCCCATACGCCTGATGATTTATTAGACCGAAACCGCGCCGAGTGCATTGCTCGCGGGGCAGGTTTGGAAGAAAAAGATATTAAAGAAATTTTTAAAGACGCTGAATCTTTAATCGGTTTATAAATTATTGAAAGAAAGATGAAGATGAAAGAAACTACTTTACAGGTATTACAAACGTTGAATAAGTATAAGGTTTATATTGGAATAGGTATTGGCGTTGCAATTGCTGCTGGTGGTGGAACTACTTTTTTAGTCACAGAAAAGGCTCGAAAAGCTGAGGCTGTGTGGCAAAATTTATGGAAGATAAATAGTGATCTGGCAATGTCCGCGCAACCGGGAAAAGGCGAAAAGGATAGAACAGCGGCATTGAGCACGGCAGCTGATGCTTATAAATACATCAAAGATACGATGTCTTCTTCCAGCGCTACACCGTGGGTAGTATTCCAATTGGGAAATGTTTATTATAGTCTGAAGAATTACGATGAGGCCATCCGCGCGTATAATGATTTCCTGGATAGGCATAGTGGACATACCCTCTTGCCCATCGTGAAACAATCTCTTGGATATGCTTACGAGGAAAAGGGGCTTTTGCAAGAAGCAGTCAAGCAATTTGAAGAAATATCGGCTGCCGGTGATACTTTTCTCATTGCACAGGGAAATTGGGATGCGGGGCGTTGTTATGAAAAGTTAGGTCAAACAAGCGATGCAATCCGCTCATATACCAAATCGATAGAACTTTCTCCAAACAGTAACTGGGCTACCATGTCGCAGTACCGTTTGTCTGTGATCCGATAATATGCAACAGGAAGTTTCACAACTTAAAGAAGTAACCTTTGACATAAAAAAGGCGTTCGAAGCCAAAAGAATCGATCGATATCTAGCCTCACGCCTCCCCGATTACTCAAGAACCTTTATTCAGAAATTAGTAAAAGAGGGGGCTGTGCTGGTCAATGGCCGTACCGTCAAAAGTAGTTATGACATACAAAAGGGAGACTTCATTTCCGTCCATGTGCCTGTTCTCGAAGAAAGCAAGATCGTCCCTGAGGATATTCCTTTAAATATTGTTTATGAAGACGATTATTTAATGCTCATTAACAAACCGTATGACATGGTTGTCCATCCTGCCGGTGGCCATCCTTCAGGGACACTCGTAAATGGATTAGCATTCTATTGTCAAAATCTATCTCAGGTCAACGGACCGTTAAAAGCGGGTATTGTGCATCGATTGGACCGGGACACCACCGGGGTTATGCTGGTAATCAAAAGCGATGTGGTCCATTCACACATCGCCATGCAATTTGAAAAAAGGCATGTCAAAAAGGAATACATTGCCGTAGTAGAAGGCGAAATTATGTTCGATTCCGATGAGATTAATTTACCCATCGGAAGACACAGGAGCGAGCGGCAAAAGATGGCCGTAAGACGCGATGACGGCAAGGAGGCTATGTCTATCTATGAAGTAATGGAACGTTTCCGTGGTTATACCCTGGTAAAAATAAAACCAAAAACGGGACGGACGCATCAAATTCGTGTACACATGAGGGCAATTGGCCATCCTGTCGTTGCAGACTTTATGTATAGCAACCATGAATCATGCTACCTTTCCGATTTATTAGAAAAGGAAAGGGAATCCGGAGAAGTTCCAATCATCGAACGGCAGGCCCTTCATGCCCACAGGATCGAGTTTTTTCATCCTGTCCAGAACAGGAAAATGGAATTTCAGGCAGACCTGCCAGAAGATATTTCGCTTCTTGTAAAAACACTGAGGGAGGTAAGGCCTTACAAAAATGGCAATAATTAGCGGTAATCATAGGCCGTAGAGGGTGTCGTGAACAAGTTAAACAAATTGATATACACGTCTCATGACGAACCAAGGTAAGCAATCCCGCCCCTAAGATTGATTTGAATTAATGTCCTTGCAATAACAATTTTCTTTTCGTGCTTACTATATAATCACGAATTATCGGTCCATGATCCCGGTGATTGGTTATTGCTCCAAAACAAATTCATTGATTTTCATCGGCCTGATGATATAATTTTGACATTATTAAGAATTTTATATAAGGAGGCACGAATATGTTTAGTATGCCAGGTGGTTGGGAATGGCTTATCATCTTAATTGTAGCGCTTCTGATCTTCGGCAAAAGGCTTCCGGAGGTAATGAAATCTCTGGGTCGTGGCATCGTCGAGTTCAAAAAGGGTGTCAAAGGTGTCGAAGAAGAAGTAGAAGATGCAAGCACTAAAAGTACGCACAAGAAGATAGATGCTGAGAAAGACGTCACCAAACAGGAAAGTAAGTAATTGAAAATTCAGTTCAAGAGTTTCGCAGGGGCGTGGAGCACTGCACCCTGTAAATTAATATTTTTTGGTAAATAGTTGCCGAGAGCTTAATTCAGACTTACATTTTAAAATAGGGGTAATTCATAATGAGAGACAAAAGAAGGCAAAGACTGACATGGCGTAGCAAACGGGCGAATCATGGAAAGATGGGATGCAAGGGAAGAAGGGTTGGAAGGTATAAGTAAATTTCAAACGTTCAGTCATCAGTTGTTTGCATAAAGATTCTGAATGAGGAATGTATAAATATAAACTTCATCCAGATCAAAAAAAGAAGGCCACACAGAACACAAGTGGCCTTCTTTTTTTGTTAATCGTATTATTTTTTCTCATCCGACTTGCTGAGTACACCCTCGGACCAATTAATGATAGTTCCGATATCTACCGGTTCACCACCAATAGACATCTTGTGTTGCCGGCCTTCCAACAACTTCTTCTCTTCACCCTCCAGGAGTAACGAAGCGTCACCCTTCACAGCTGTCACAATGGTAACAAGATCCTTTGCCACGATATTCAAAGTACCCCTATTTGTTCTAATACGTCCATTCGGGGTATCAATTTCCAATGGTGTTTCTGATTTTTTTACAGAAATGAGAACCTGTCCGGATTTCAGCGCTATCTTCAATGGATCAAGAAAATGTACCTCTGTATTTGCATCCATACCCACATCAATACCTTTCTTTGTGGATAAGGCAGTTTTTCCTTCGCTACCGGTTTTCAAGGTAATGCCATCCCGAAAATTGGTATGGCTTGATACCTTTTCCCATTTTCCGCTTTCCTGACACAAAAATTGAATTTCTCCCGTGGTATTCAAAAGGTGGATTTCTCCACCCTTGTACGTTAAATAAAGATACACCATACATAAGAGCAACGTTCCACCCCCAACGATCATGCCTAAGAAGACAAAACCCTTCTTCGTAGGCCTTGCAATGAGTATTCCCAATTCATAAAGAATAATCATGGGAATAGCGGTC
>JAUQXU010000326.1 GCA_030837935.1 Candidatus Brocadia sp. | reverse complement strand
TTCATGTTGATGAGTTAGCAGGTCTTATTTCGGGAATGAATCAATACAAAAAAGGAGGAAACGACAGACAGAACATGCTTCAGCTTTTTAATGGAGGTCCAATTAAAGTAGACAGAAAGACGGGGGGGGCAAGTTATGCGCCTAATAGTGGAATATCTATAATTGGAGGGATTCAGAATGATATTGTGCCAAAAATACTCGATAAAGAATGTTTTAGTGATGGCTTTTTACCAAGATTCATTTTCTTGAATATTGGCCATTTGAGTGAATACAGCATGGAAGGGATTACCGAGAATGACATGTCTTTTTGGGAAAATGTAATTGATTATTGTTACGCAATTCCACTGGTCCTTGATGATGCAAAAAGGGTCAAGAGTAAGGTGCTAATTCTAAATGAAGAAGCAAGACTTATATGGATAGATTTTTGCAACAGCTATCGTTCTACAGCAAATTATTTATCAAAGAAATCTGCTACGTTTCTTAACAAACTAACTGATTACTCCCTAAAGTTAGCAGGAGTTCTTCATGTGATTAGGAGTTTTATAAATGGGTGTAAAAGTGATGCTATTAAGTCCATCATAGACAAAGAGACGATTCTGGATAGTATATGTTTAGCTGAATTTTATGCGGGTCAGACAACAAAACTACTGAAACTATATGAACCTGGAACAGCAAAGATGTCTGAGCGAAATAAGGTAATAATTCGCACAATAGTCAAACTGAAAAATAATGTTAGTGGCGGTATGCTACCACTTAAAAAAATCTTTGAGACTTGTAATGAATCTTTACCTGAAATGATAAAAATTACAAGCTGTAAAAGCTTAGGAGGAATTTTGAGAAAAGCCCTTTACTTGGAAACCCAAGAAGGCAGTGGGGGAGTATATTATTTGGTCTGGGATGAAAGAAAAATAAACAAATTGTTTAAAGAAGCTTTTGATTCGTCAATTTTGTCTGAGAAGTGCCTTGTTAGTACTGAAGCAGAAAATAATAAAATTTATGAAGTAGAAAATATGGAGATAGTGAACACATGTTTATAGTTCTAGAAAATACCTGTGTTAAGGAAAAAGGTGATATAAAAAAACTGCGTGTTGGGATGATTATAAGGATGTCTGAAAAGTCAGCAGAAGAATTAATCAAAGGTAATGTGATTAAGCGAATATCCGGTTTTAATGGGATTTCAAGCAATTATGATTCTTTGTGTTTATCAAAAAGGATTCAGACGGAAAGGACATTGAGTTTCTAAATGAAGAAAAAGCAAAAAAAATAAATCAGAATAAGGATTTACCTAGTAATGTAGTTAAAACAATTTTAGATATGTTTGCCGGGGAAATTTTCGGTATCACTGGTGGATTGAAAGAGTTATACGAAGAACGGGCAGGAATCATTGAATTTGATGGCAGACTAACAAAGGAAAGTGCGGAGGCCGAAGCTATAAAGAGTATCCTAAATTATATAACTTACTTTGGAAGTAGGTGAAGATTATGGCATAAGGTAATGCATTTTATAAAGCATTGGGTTAACGATGAGGTCGGTGTACAGTTCGGAACCAACACATAGTAGGAGGATTAGGAAGAGAAGGAAGGCTGCCATCTGAAGATTGATTGGTGGAAAGTTAAGTTGATCATAGCCTATGTAATTATGTTTGCCTCTTTTGTTTATCTTTTTATTTTGAATTAAAAGCGAGGATTAAATGCAACCAGTTTTTAAAGACGGAAGCCTGGAAAGCGTAGAACCCTATGATATGAAACGTTTTAATGTATTGTTGAAACATACAAATGTCAATCATGTCAGGGTGTTTAATCAGGGAGGCAATAAAATTGGACTGAACGACATTCAAGAAAAAGATCTGGAGCTAAAGGTGGGCGCCCTGGTGGATAAAAAACTTGAAGAACAAAGTGGAGGGCGACAAATAAGGAATCCCTTCAATTGATGGCCGAGTTTGATAAAAAACTAAGGGGACGAAACACAGAAATTAATTAAAAGTGTACAAGAAGTTTTTTTTATTTTACACCCATGTATTAAAATGAGAGTGGGACGAATTTTGATCTGGGGTGGTAGAGGTAACCGGGAAATAGGAAGCGAAGTACAAGCTAAGCCTCTAGAAGTTGCGGCGAGAGTTAGTCTCCATATTATCGCTGACCACGCATGTGAGTGTCAAATCTCATCCACTTAAAAAATTAAGAGAGCCGCAGATGCGGCTTGCCACAAAGAATACGAAAAGCGCTTGAAATTTAATGGTGAAGCAATCAACTGGGGCGATCTTGGGTGTGCAACTGCTGAATATTGCATCGATGATGTTGGAAATAAATATCATAGGGTAATAATAGACGAGGCTGCTCCGGGCTGTTCTAAATTTCAGGAATTT
>JAUQXU010000325.1 GCA_030837935.1 Candidatus Brocadia sp. | reverse complement strand
TATACAACAAAAAAGCAGGCTTTAAGCCTGCTTTTTTGTTTCTCTATTTTTTATGTAAACTTCCCGACTTCTGCTACGTCTTTTCTGTGGATGCCTCAACAGATTCCAGGGTTTGTTGCCGACGGGTAATTCTTCGCTCATTCTCTGTAAGAAGTTTCTTTCTCAATCGAAATGTTTTTGGAGTAATCTCTACTAATTCATCGTCTTCGATATACTCAAGGGCCATCTCCAGTGAGAATTCTCTGGGGGGAGGAAGTTTAATCCCTTTATCGGCCGTCGCACTACGAATATTCGTAGCCTTTTTTGCCCTGATGACATTCACCGTAATATCATTCTGCTCACAGTGTTCGCCCACGATCATTCCTTCATATACGCGATCACCTGGTTTTACAAACATTATACCTCTATCCAGCAATCCATCCAGGGCATAAGGGGTCGCATCACCGGCAGCCATAGAAATTAACACACCCTGTATGCGATGGGCAATATCACCCTTATAGAGTTCGTAGTCATAAAAATTATGATACAACACCGCTTCTCCACGGGTAGCGCTCAAGAGACGGTTTCTCAGACCAATCAGGCCACGGGAAGGCACTTTGAACTCAAAGTGGGTGATGTCCTTAGCGGTCTCCATACTAAGCATTTCCCCCCTCCGTGTGCCCAGCATAGAAATTACCTGGCCCTCATATTCTTTGGGCACATCGATCACAACATATTCCACTGGTTCCGCCTTTTCCCCTTTCAGTTCCTTGAAAATTACCTTAGGCTTAGAGACTTGTAACTCATATCCCTCCCGGCGCATATTTTCAATTAATACGGAGAGATGCAAAAGCCCACGCCCTGACACACGAAGGGCGTCCGGCGTTTCTGTATCTTCCACTTTGAGAGCAACATTTGACCGAAGTTCCCGGTAAAGCCTTTCCCTCAGATTCCGGCTCGTAACGTATTTACCATCCTGACCGCAAAAAGGAGAATTATTCACTGAAAATATCATCGAAAGCGTAGGTTCATCGATGTTAATTTTTTGCATAGCCTGTGGATTTTCCATGGAGGCAATGGTGTCGCTGATGTCAATATCTCCTATCCCGCTTAAAGCCACGATATCACCGGCTTGCGCTGATTTCGTGGCTTGTCTTCCCAGTCCCGTAAAGGTAAATAATTCTACTACCTTATGCACCGTTTGATTGTTGCTCTTGTCAATTCGCGTAACTTGCTGGCCGACATTAATACTACCCATAAATATCCTGCCAATCCCAATTCTGCCCACGTAATCATTATAATCCAGCGACGTTATCTGCAGCTGCAAAGGTGCATTGGGGTCACCGCTGGGTTTTGGAATATAGTGTAAAATTGTATCGAGCAGTGGGGTAATATCCTTATTTTCTTCTTCCAGGGACAGTTTTGCATAGCCTTCCCGTCCGCTCGCATAAATCACCGTAAAATCTAATTGTTCATCAGTTGCATTGAGCTCAACAAAGAGGTCAAAGACCTCATTCAGTACCTCTGCACACCGGGCTTCTGGTCTATCGATCTTATTGATAACCACAAGAGGTCTGAGATTATAACCCAAGGCCTTACGGAGTACAAACCGTGTCTGAGGCATCGTCCCTTCAGCCGCATCCACCAGTAATAATACACCATCGGCCATCTTGAGGACACGTTCCACTTCTCCACCGAAATCGGCGTGTCCGGGTGTGTCAATAATATTAATCTTTACACCCTTATAGTTGATAGCGGTATTCTTCGCCAGGATAGTAATACCACGCTCACGTTCCTGATCGTTAGAGTCCATAATCCTTTCTACGTTTTGAATCTGCTGATTAGACCGAAATGTACCACTTTGCTTGAGCAATTGGTCTACAAGGGTGGTCTTGCCATGATCAACATGGGCAATAATTGCCACATTCCGTACATCATCTCTCACTATTTGTGTCATATTACTCCTCAAATATACTACAGGGTATTATGCAACCAACACCACACGATTGCCAAAATAAATAAGCCGCAACGAAGAATCGTAGCGGCTTTATAAAAGAAGAAGTTTTGCCATGAAGCCTGAATACTACGTTATATATAAACTCTTATTATCACAAACGAATCATTTGTTGTCAATAAAAATGAATCAAGAGATAAGCATTTGGCCAGAAACTCATCCTATCCGTATTTTTTGGCTTCAGACTTAAACCTTACCCAATCACTCTTGTCTCTCTTGTGTTTGATGGTTTGAAAGATATCACACAGCTGGATAAGTGCGTCATTATGCTATAAATCACCAAATTTATGCAACTGATTTCAGCACAGCAGACAGTATACCTTTATCAATAACAACCTCAATATACCATCCATCCCTGAACATACCTGCGTTTAATACGATGGTATCACCCAGATTGTCCCTGGCCCTTGATTCATGGATATGACCGGTTATACAGACATTCGGCTTGTATTTGAGAATAAAGTCCCTGACCGTTTGACTTCCCACATGCATACCATTTCGAATGACATCCGTTGCTGTATCCTTAGGAGGTGTATGACAGACCATGATCTTCCACTTTGCGTCTTTCACTGTATTATAACCGTTTGTTAAGAGCCTTTCGATATCCGCCTCGCTAATTTCCGAGGGTGTGTGAAAAGGTGTCAGACTTGAAGCGCCACAACCAAATATACCCACATCTGCAAAGAGATAACCATTTCCATGCAGGTTTATACCTTCTTTTGATAAATAACTATCTGCCTCTTGTATATCCATATTGCCATACTGTGCAAGCAGATGTTTGTTATATATTTTTATCGCATCTAATACTTTTTTCGTCTCAATCTTTCCATGACAATTAGTCAAATCACCGGACAGCACAATCAAATCCGCTGTCTCCAGATCGGGTTGTATCTTTACCAGATTACCAGTATCTTCATGGATGTCGCCAAAAGAAATAATCTTCATCACTCCTCCAATAAAATAATTTAATTAAGTGGTCCGATCTTGTTTTCCACGGCTTTGAGTATTTTGCCTTCGTGTACCATTTTATACATCGTGTTTATATCATCGGACAGTATACGGTCATGCTCCATGTGAGAAATGTGTTTTCGAATAAACCGGTATGCCTCCATAGTTCCTACACCTGCCTTGCGATTGGTAAACAGGTCCATCGCCTGGGCTGCGCACAGTAATTCTATGGAAATCACGTATTCAACATTTTTCAGTATTTCTCGACATTTCCGTGCGGCAATGGTCCCCATGCTCACATGATCCTCCTTATTAGCCGATGTAGGAATAGAATCGACACTGGCCGGATGGGCAAGCACCTTGTTCTCAGAAACGAGGGCAGCCGCCGTGTACTGTGCTATCATAAAACCCGAATTCAGACCGGCGTCTTTAATGAGAAATGCCGGTAAACCGCTCAACTGAGGGTTTACCTGCCGTTCTGTGCGTCTCTCTGAGATATTGGCTATCTCTGACAATGCAATGGCAAGGAAGTCTAATGCCAGCGCCACCGGTTGACCGTGAAAGTTTCCGCCTGATATAATCTGGTCGGTCTCAGAGAAAATCAAAGGGTTATCAGTCGCAGCATTCATCTCAATTTCCAGAACCCTCTTTACATAATGAAGGGCGTCTATGGATGCCCCGTGCACCTGCGGAGAACATCGGATAGAATAGGCATCCTGCACACGGGAGCAATCTTTATGTGACGAGACGATCTCACTGTTCTGGATAATGCGTCTCAGATTATCCGCACTTGTAATTTGTCCTGGATGAGGTCTTGCATCATGAATCTTCTTGTCCAGTTCAACATTCGATGCCAGTAAGACCTCTAAACTCATCCCGGCAGCAATATCGGCCGTCTTGAGTAAATTCAGGGCATCACAGACCGTGATAGCTCCTATGGCCGTCATGACCTGTGTTCCGTTTATGATGGCCAATCCCTCCCCTGCATCAAGATCAACTAACTGAATGCCCGCCTCTTCCATTGCAGCCTTTCCGCTGAAAATTCTGCCCTTCAAAATTGCCTGTCCCTGACCAACCAAAATCAAAGCCATATGGGCAAGAGGGGCAAGGTCACCACTGGCACCAACAGAACCTTTTTCGGGCATCAGAGGACACACACCCTTGTTAAACATCTCTACGAGTATCTTTAATGTCTCCGGTTTAATCCCTGCATGACCCTTCGCCAGATCGTTAATCTTGAGGAGCAGAGTGGCTTTAGAAGTCTCTTCGTCCAGATAATTTCCCACACCCGCTGCATGACTCATCAATATGTTCTTTTGCAGTTGTTTCGTCTGTTCCTTTGAAATAACCACGTCGCTCAAGGCACCAAAACCGGTTGTTAACCCATAGATAACCTGTTTAGAGTTTAACGCACGATGTACTACCTCTCGTGCCTTAATCACCTTTACCTCGGCCTCCTCGCTCAACATTATCTGATATCCATCCCTCACCCCCTGAATAAATTGGGTGAGAGAAAGATTTTCTCCATTCAGGACAATGTATTCCATGCAAAACTCCGTTTACTCTTTAAGATGCCTATATTTGCCAAGTTTTGTTCCACTCTTCTGAATTTGTAAGCTCCGTAGTACAGCTCACTTAAAGTGACAAAAGAAATGGATATTTTCGAAAGACCTACCTTCAGAGCCTTTTCTTCAATATCTTCATTGCCTTTAAGCCAGTATATACAGGTATCGGTATCCAGTAGATAGTTCACAGTGTCACCTTTCTACCTCCAAATCCAGTCCTACGCAAACGTATATCCTTAATTAGTGTCTGAACGAAAACGCACTTTTTGTAAAAGTGCGAGGGCGATTTTTTCCTTACCAAGAGATCATTTTAAAATTTGAGGTTGGGTTTTTGCTG
>JAUQXU010000324.1 GCA_030837935.1 Candidatus Brocadia sp. | reverse complement strand
GGGGAGTCCGGAAAGTGAAATTCACACGGATATTACACCGCTGCCGGGTGAGAAAGTGATCCTCAAACACAGGTATTCAGCATTTTATAATACAGATCTTGATACTGTTCTGCGGTGCCTCAAAATAGAAGATATCGTTATAACGGGAGTAATGACGAACATGTGCTGCGAATCAACTGCAAGGGACGCTTATTTCCGCGATTACAGAGTCTTTTTCCCAGCCGATGGTACCGGCGGCTTGAATGAGGAAATGCACCTGGCAAGTTTACTGAATCTTGCATATGGATTCGCTGTTGTAACAACTGTGAGTTCTTTGGCAGAGCAGTTCTGAAACGTTAAGGAACAGGGTATAATGCCTGGATTGAAAAAAAACACTGTAAAACTTGTTCTCCATTATGAATCGTGGAGTATTCTGTTTGGTGAAACTAAATGGTTTTACCAGTATAGTATTGATAGAGGATTGAAAATCGCAACGGTTGAATTTAATACAATTAACTCTCATATTTGTTCACACATGAATCCGCAAATCAATAAAAACAATGAAAACAGTAATAAAACAAATAATTCATGTGCCCTCAGAAAAAGTATTTAACGCCTGGGCAAGCACAGGCGAGCTATCCAAATGGTTCACAACCGACGCCGTGCAGGATTTCAAAGTTGGCAGAAATTATTCCAATGGTGACGGAGATTCAGGTACTTTCCTTGAGATCATCCCGAACAAACTGATACGCTTCACCTGGGAAAATAAGAACCACTGCCCGGGCACTGAAGTTGCTGTTAATCTCTCCGAACCCTCCCCGGGGACAACTGAGCTTACCATAACCCATGAAAATCTTTCCGGTGATGAACATGTCAGCGGGATGAACAAAGGGTGGAGCTGGGCAGTGTATTCGCTCAAATCATACCTTGAAACGGGAAAAGCAGTAAGCTACGAAACGTGGGAAAAAACTGTGCCGTGGAGCCTAATGGATGATCCTAAATGATAAAATGCATTAGAACAGATTCGGAAAATGAAAATTTCCGTGAACTCGTAAAACAGCTTGATAAGGAACTCGCAATTCGCGATGGAGACGATCATTCATTCTATGCTGCCTATAATAAAATTGATTCAATTAAGAACGCCGTTGTAGCATATGCAGATGGTGTACCTGCCGGCTCGGGGGCCTTTAAGCGTTACTCTGCAGGAGTAGCGGAAATTAAGCGAATGTTCGTTCCCAATAATATGCGGAAAAAGGGTATAGGGGCAATTGTACTGGGTGAACTTGAAAAGTGGGCAAAGGAGCTGGGTTACGAAAAATGTATCCTTGAAACAGGTGAAAAGCAGCCTGAAGCAATTGCGCTCTACAAAAAAAACGGTTACTTAGTGATACCGAATTACGGGCAGTATGAAAAGATTACAAACAGCCTGTGTTTTGAGAAAACGCTTACATAGCAAATTAGAAATTCCCGCAAGGTGAATTTGTATTTTCAAAACCACTATTTTTACCTCTTGCTGAATCCCCGCTTAATACCCGCAAATGATTCATCGAAGAAATTATTTACCAGAGCTGTTTGTAATTCAATATCTTTTTTTTCTGCAATTGCCTCGTAAGGTAATACCAGGCCCGTCCAGTCCGTATCATGCAGATACGCGCCTTCAGGTATCACCAGTGTGTTGGTTTTTCTAAGAGGCGGGCTTAAGGTCAAATAAACATAAGGCAGTTCATACATTTCGTCACCGTTTGATACACCAATACCCATAAATTCATCGGCATCATCGATCTTCCGCCCGCTGAACCATTTGAAGGCATTATCAAAGTTATGCGGCCAGAGGCATATTTGTGCCTTAACGCCGTCATTCATTGGAATCCGTTTCCAAAAATCCCTCAGCAATTCCCCGAAATTTGTGAACTGCGCAAGGAATTCCTGTGAATCTTTAATATCTATATTAATTGGTTTTGCGGAATCAAATCCGGCAGGATCAACACCGGCATTTATCCCGAACCTTTCGCTTAAGGTATCTTTTATCCAGCCGCAAAGCTCTGAGGCGTTTTTATCGCCTATCTTAACAGATGCGTATTTGCTCTTATTATCGGCAATTTCAATTATCAATTCTTCAAGGCTGCAGCCAATTTCAAGCTCGTTAAATTTGTTCATCGGTGGAGTGCAGAATCCTTTATCAACAATACTCAGCCATACATTATCATTTTTGGCAATTGGCTCAACCAGCACCTCGCGGAATCTGCCGATTATCTGAGCAATTGAGTGTATCTGCCGCCTGGCTTTTCTATATTCTGATTCCTTGAATTCCGGAAATTTTTGCATTAATACTATTGGTTTTATATTCCACTCTTATGAAACTGTCAAGCGAACGAGGTCCTCTATCCTCTATCAACCGTCAACTGTCAACTATCTTACAACCGGCTTGCCTTCGGATTTCCAGTGTTCGATTCCCCCGCGAAGGTTATAAACTTTTTCAAAGCCCAGGCCTTTCAGAACTCCAACAGCCCCAACGCTTCTTGAGCCTGATGCGCAGTAAACAAGGTATGTTTTGCTCTTATCAAACGACTCAACGGTCTTTTTAAAACCACCTGAGGTATAGCTGATGTTCTGCGCCCCGGAAATTTTATCGCCGCGGAACTCAAAACCGCTCCTTACATCCAGCACTACTACATCCTTTTCCTTAGAAAGCTCTTCGAACTGCGCCGGTTCAACATCAACATCCGTTGCTTTGGGGCCGCTTAAAAAGAACTTGTAAACAAAAATCAGTACTGCTATAACTGCAATTGCTATTATTATTTTATTATTCAAATATCTTAATACCCGCGTACGCGGGTCTCCATTAATTTATTTACTATTATGGTTGATTGCTAAAAGCTAATTGTTGTTTTCGAATTGTTATTTTCTATTCATCCCTTCTTCGCCATCAAATTCAGGGCGCTGCCTACTTTGAACCAGTCGATCTGCTGCTTGTTCATTGTATGGTTCAGCAATACATCTTCGGCTGAGCCGTCGGAGTGCTTAAGTATCATTTTGACCTGTGTGCCCGGTGCAATTCCTTTAACATCAAGATCTATCATATCATCTTCTCTTACCTTATCGTAATCTGCGGGATCTGCGAATGTAAGCGGAAGCATTCCCTGCTTTTTCAGATTCGTTTCATGTATCCTCGCGAATGATTTCACGATAATAGCCTTGCCGCCAAGGTGACGCGGTTCCATTGCCGCATGCTCACGTGAAGAACCTTCACCGTAATTCTCCTCGCCGAACACTACCCAGGGAATACCCTTTGCTTTGTACTGTCTTGCGACCGCCGGAACTTCTTCGTAACCGCCTGTCAACAGGTTTTTCACTGAGTTCGTTTTATCGTTGAATGCATTCATTGCCCCGATAAGCATATTATTTGAGATATTATCAATATGCCCCCGAAAGCGAAGCCAGGGACCCGCCATTGAAATATGATCGGTTGTACATTTACCTTTTGTTTTT
>JAUQXU010000323.1 GCA_030837935.1 Candidatus Brocadia sp. | reverse complement strand
TCGGAAGGTATACAGAATCGGTTACGGCGTATAAGCAGGTAATTCATATCAAGCCTGATGATGCAGAGGCGTACTCCATGATGGGTACGGCTTACGATAAACTTGAACGTTACGCAGAAGCGATAGAAGCCTACAAACAGGCAATCCAAATCAAACCTGACAATGCCGGGGTGTACCGCATGCTGGGCATGGCTTATTTCAAACTCAAGCACTACTCGGAGACGATTGTGGCATATAAACAGGCAGTTGCCATCAAGCCTGATGATGCCAATGCATACTACTATTTGGGAGTAACGCATGGTATTCTCGGCAATTATCAGGAGGAGACAGAGGCTTACAAGCAAGCAATCCGCATCAAGCCTGATTTTGCAGAGGCTCATCTTGGTTTGGGTATAGTTTATTTGAACCACGGAGATAAAAAGTTGGCGCTGGAAGAGTATAAAATTCTCCGAGACCTGGACAAGGATTCGGCTAACGGATTATTTAATCTGATCTATAAATAATCCCTGGAGCGGTGTAGCTGCAACCAGGGGTGAAAACGAATTATGGTTTTTGCGTTGAGTGCATGGTTTGATGATAAGGAAATTCAAAGCTGTGGTTGTAGAGCGAAGAGGCTCTTCGCTCTCTATTTATGCGGGTTTTTCGGAATGTTGGGGCGTATTGCAATACGTTCCTACTAAAGCTTGCGGCTACATAACTTAAATTGCAGCGGCATTTGGAAAAGAAGTCTGTACATTACAGGATTTTTTCAAATGAAACTGCAAAGGAATCAGGCATGCATGAAAAATACAATAACAGCTAATACAACCCCAATGACGATACGATAATACCCAAACCACTTAAAGCCGTATTGCTTCAGAAAGCCGATAAAAGCCTTTATGGCAAACATAGCTACGACAAATGCCACGATACTCCCTAAAAGCAGGATAACTATGTCATGGTGTTGGATTGTTTTGTATGAATCCATCATTTTCTTGGCGCTGGCGCCAAGCATGGTTGGAACGGCAAGAAAAAATGAGAATTCGGCGGCTGTTCTCCGGTTAAGCCCTACAGCCATGCCGCCGATGATGGTAGCAGCTGCCCGTGATACCCCTGGAATCATTGCAATACACTGGAAGCAACCAATTTTAAAAGCCTGAAACCATGATAGTTCCTGTTCCTCTGTGCCTTCGGCATGTTTAAACCATCTGTCTACAAAGATCAGCACAATTCCACCAAGAAGAATCGCAATGATTACCACCCAGACATTTGCCAGGAGACGATCGATATAATTTTCCAGAAAAAAACCTGCAATTGCAGCAGGCAGGAATGCAAAGGCGAGTTTCACATAAAACCGGAACGAGGTGAGAAATTTACGCCAATAAAGTACCACCACCGATAAAATAGCGCCAAGCTGGATGACGATCTCAAAATTCTTGGTGAGCGCATTATCGCTGATACCCATAAACGTAGAAGCGATTACCATATGTCCGGTAGATGAAATTGGCAAAAACTCGGTAATGCCTTCGATAATTGCGAGAATCAGCGCTTCTAAATAGGTCATACGGTATCTCCTTTTATATTTTACCCTGCTAGAGTGGCATGAGGTTTCTGCCTGCTATTTTAGCACCTAACTTCCACGATACGACGGTTTGCCTTCTTTCCTGTTTTGTTAATTCTGTATATGTCGCAAGCACATTATCGCCGGATTTTATACCCTTAGCTACGGCCTCTGCGGCACATATGCCTGTAGATAATGCGCACGAAATTCCTTCACCAAAGGCATTCAGAAATCCCGCTGCTTCTCCAACAAGGAGCACATGCCCCTTTCCTAAATAAAATCTGCCTGTTGTACACATATCATTGCCCATGCAGCCAGCTTTTCTTACCAGCTTTTTAAGTTTTAGGCCAAAGCGTTTTTCTAACATGCGGGTAAATGTATTCAGGCATGGATATATCTTAATTCCCTTTTTCACGGCGGTGCCAAAAATTTGCAGGCCATCCTTCATATTAAACCACGCATACACATCGCCGTACTGCGAGTCAAGGAACCCGTTATAAAAGTAAGGGTCTAAATCAGAAGTACCTTCATAGTAATTCTGATATGCAATAAACCATTGTAAGCCTTTTTCAAACCCCGGATCAAGTGCTGTCCTGATTCCTGATATACTGCCTTCTGCGCTTATTAAGTATGTGCATGTAATAGTTTTTGTTTCGTTATGAAGTGCGTCATAATATTTTAGTGTTACACAATCACCTGAATCTTTAAATCCTTTCAGGACGCAGCAATCCCTAACTTCTGCCCCTGAATTTTTGATAAGCCAGTAATCATACTCAGATCGCCATACATTGGGTGCACCAGCGCCATCCTTGCTAAACGGCCAATCTGCATAATGTTCGTCATCAGACCAGAATCTTACCCCCTTTAACATATGTGGGGTAACATAAGCCGATGTTGGAATTTTACCAAAATATTTTTCAGTTATCTCTTGCGATTTCTTGAAGATAATGCCAGAACAAATCTTATATCGGGGAAGTTTCTTTTTTTCTATCACCAGGACTTTTAATCCCTCGTTTACCAGACCACGAGCCGCTGCTGCACCGGATGGTCCTGCACCCACAATTACGACATCGTATTTCATTTAAAAAAATTCCTCATGCTTCTTTGAACGGCTATGGCTAACCGGTATTTTGCAAGTACGAAAACTAAATTTAATTAAGCATCAAATATAAAACAAAACATGTTCTTTTTCTACTAAATTCACATCGATATAAATTAGGCCTTCTGCTATCTTCCCAATGGAGAGCGAAGAGCCTCTTCGCTCTACAACGACATTGAATTTCATGTACCTCAGGATATCTACTGACTGAGCGGTAAAATATGGGTCTTATATTTGCTTGATAATCTCTATTCACTTTATTTTATCTCCTATACTTTTTGTGTAGATATTAAACAATGTATTACCTGGCGAGATAAAGCAGTCACCCAATCTCTCCCCTTAAAACGGGGGACGAAGGGGGTTATAAAAAACTTGATAAGACTTGACCTCATAAAAATGGCAAATGAAGTTTTTGCAGGATAATACTATAAACATAACTCTGTTTAGAAAAAGGACAGCCTGTATGAAAATTAAACAAATACTGTATCAGGTTGCTATTATCGTTACGCTGTGTGTTTATCTTTATTACCTTGTATACCGGGTCCGCTATACGATTAATCCGGACTGCCTGATTCTTTCTCTCGGTTTTTTTTATGCAGAGGTGCACGGCTTTGTTTCCCTATTTCTCTTTTTTTGCAGTGATTTTTGGCTGGCTCATCGGTTTCCCGAAAACTCATTTACTTTATTATGCCACCCCTTATGATCCTGATTGGAGGGTATCCCATCGGATCATTTGATGTTTCCTTTATATGGCGGTATTTGATGTTTCTTGCCGTAATCCTGGTCGGATTCAAATTTGCCTCTCGTGGATATGGAAGAGTAAGATATAACGAATGCTACCTGATGATAAATTTCTTTATCTTCATTAAGGCTGCTCTCAAAAATCTTTTAAGGCTGAAATCAATATTCAAAGTGACCGGAAAAGGCACTCATGAATCAATCAGTATCTTCGGAATCATTCCTCAATTTTCACTGTGTCTCATCTGCTTTACAGGGATAGCGTGGGGAGGTCTCAAGTTATATTATGGTGTATCAGCTGATTTTATGGGAATCGGAACGGCCATCTTCTGGAGCTTTATCAATGGATTTATTGCCTTGTCTGCAATCGAACTTGTAACCAGGCCCCACTTTAAGCGAAAAGATTTCAGATTTATCGGTACGGTGCCTGTACGATGTTCCATAGAGGGCGATTCAGGTTCTGTAAGTAACATAGGAATCAGTAAAGACCTTAATGAACATGGTATTTCCTTAGTTACCTTTACTCCACTGCCAATCGATAAAAAAATCTCGCTTTCCATCTACCTGAACGAAAGGATTTTGCAGTACAAGGCGACTGTGCTTTACACCGTTCATACGCAGTATCTTCCACATCATCTCCATGGGAAGATGTTTGTGTATGGAATAAAATTTGATGGATTAAGCAGGTATGAAATGGACTTGATTAGCACGTATTGTTTTAACACAATCGTTCCCAGATTCCTCTATAGATTTGGAGGAAGATCATCTGTTTTTTTGAAGATGTTCTTTAAGTTTTATAATCATGAAAGGTTTCGGAGGCATGTCCGGAGAAAGATAACGCTTCCCCTCGTTGTTCAGGACAATGGCAAGCCTTCTCTTACTGCTGTTACGAATGATGTCAGTATCTCAGGGCTCTCGTTTACGAGTTATGTTCCGTGGGAATTAGGTGAAACCCTCGTTATAGAGGTCTTTACGCCATTTGGGATACTGGTAGCCGAAGGAGAGATAAAGCAGATGAGGGCAATTGGCGTTGAAGACTCTTATTTCATCGTCGTCAAATTTACCCAATTTTTGACCATTCGGAAGATGTATTTTTACAACGCACCGGAAAAGAACACCAGGAAAGCCTCAGCAGGTGGTTAAAGATCTCCCCGGAAGGCAGGAATTAAAGACTTAATGAACTCCATCAAACTGATTCGCAATAGGTGGTTTCTTTTAACGTTCTCGCTCTTCTATTTGGGAATTATCTGGACTTCTTTTCAGTGGGTGTATCATAAAGAACTCCTTTTACAGAATATATACAAGGGCAATAATCTCCCCGATACCAGACAGGTCATGACGTTATACAGCACAATGATAAAATCCGTACCAAAAAGCAATGAATTTAATTCATTTTATCGTCTCGCTAAAATCCTGGCAAGGGCTGAAAAGAGGAAGGAGGCAATAAAGGTCTTAAACAGGATGATAAAAATTGCTCCGGAAGATGGTGAGGTAAGGTTATGGCTTGCCATTGAACTTTATAACCAGAAGAGGTACAAAGAGGCAGAAAAACATTTTGCTATGCTTCTCAGGCAGAAGAAGGGGAATTCCATATTATGAGCGGAAGATAGCCAGAGTGGGGTACGTTCCACGCACCAATCCATAAAGAATGTAAAGGAAAATGCCAGCATATCGCAGGGCAAAAACAGAAGGCGGTGCTTATTTCTTTACCGTCAGCCGATTCTGAAGGACGATTTGGTCAGACGAGCATTTTTAGGATAGAGGGCATGAAAAAAAATAAAAAACTCGATAAACCAATCCGTGATTCTGAAGAAAAATATCAGAAACTCTTTGATAGTTTTCATGAAGCCATTCTTATTGTAGATACAACATCAGGAACAATCATCGATGCAAATAAAAGGGCAGAATATTTACTCGGTTATACACGAAAAGAAATTATTGGTAAGAAAGAAACGGACATTTACCTCACAAGTAAATTGCAGTATTACAAAGAGAACTCCGAAGAATGCACAAACGAAGGAGAATGTCTTGATCAAGATACCTATATTGAACACAAAACCGGACAGAGAATACCTGTTGAAGTAAACGTTAGTTCCGCCATGTTGTATGACAGGGAGGTTAATTATGTCTTTTTAAGGAATAGCGCCGAACGTAAACTGCATGAGGAAAAAATCAAGCAGTGGGCATTGCAGCAAGAAGTTGTTGCATTCATAGGCCAAAAGGCTTTGGGGGAATATGACATCTCTACTTTATTGAATTTAATAATTGAAAAAACGTCTCAAACCCTTGATGTGGAATATGGCAAAATATTAGAACTCCTTCCAGATGGAAAGAGTCTGCTATTACGTGCAGGCGTCGGGTGGAGGAAAGGATTAATTGGAAAAGTAACTGTTGGTGCAGGACTTGACTCGCAAGCTGGTTACACCCTGATTTCCAAAGAACCAGTGATTGTCGAAGATCTTCGAACAGAAACGAGATTCCGTGGTTCGCCATTGCTCCATGAACATGGGATAATAAGTGGTATGAGCGCCGTTATTTATGGCAAGGATAAACCTTATGGAAGTATTGATGTACACACGACCAGAACACGGGAATTTGATATAAATGATGCTAACTTTTTACAGTCAGTAGCGAATATAATCGCTTCTGTAATTGAGCAAAAACAACAGGGTGATCAGGTTCGCTTGTTGTTTCATGCGGTAGAACAGAGCCGGGCTTCTGTTGTTATTACTGATACAGAAGGCAATATTGAGTATGTTAATAAAAAATTCACCACGATAACCGGATACACTTCTGAAGAGGCTATAGGAAAGAACCCCAGAATACTAAAATCAGACAAAAAAACCCCTGAAGAATACAAAGAACTCTGGGAAACCATTACCGCTGGCAGGGAATGGTCAGGAGAATTTCTTAACAAGAAGAAAAATGGACAGACATTTTGGGAATATGCTTTCATTTCACCAATAAGGAATCAAGATGGGGAGATCGCACATTTTCTTGCAATTAAAGAAGACATTACCGAGCGTAAAAAAGTAGAGGAAGAACTACGGGAGTTTAGTAATTTTAATCAAACCCTTGTCGGCTCTCTTCCCTTTGGTATGGATATTGTGGACGAGGAAGGCAATATCCTCTATGTGAGCGAAAAATTTGAAACCCTTCTGGGCAAAAAGGCAATAGGAGAAAAATGCTGGAATATTTACCGTGACAGTAAAAAGCAGTGTGGGAATTGCTGCCTGAAAGAAGGCATGAGAACAAAAAAAACAGAAACTATTGAATCAGAAGGTATCTTAGGTGGGAAAGTATTTCAGATAACTCATGTTAGTTTAGTATATAAAGGTAAAAAGGCGTTTTTGGAAATTTTCAATGATATTACCGGTCTAAAGCAAGCCGAGGATGAACTGCAGTTACGAAATAAAGAGTTGTTGAAATACTATGAAGAACTTGAAATACAAAAAAGGAATGTTGAAGAAAAGAATAATGAGTTGGAAATTGCAAAGAAGTTGGCGGATGAGGCCAGCCGTGCCAAAGGTGAATTTCTTGCTAATATGAGTCACGAGATACGTACGCCAATGAATGGTGTCATAGGTATGATTGATCTGTTGCTAGAAACGGAATTGACTAAGGAACAGCATGATTATACAGAAACGATTCGCAATTGTGCCAACTCCTTACTGTTCATTATTAATGATATCCTGGATTTTTCCAAGATAGAGTCTGGCAAACTGGAGATGGAGAACATCGACTTCGATTTACGTAGTGCTGTGGAAGATACCATAGACATCTTGATCATCGGGTCAGAGAAAAAAAGTCTGGAGTTTTCTTGTTTTATCTATCCGGAAGTGCCTTCGCTTTTGCGTGGAGACCCTGGCCGATTGAGACAAGTGTTAATTAATCTTGGTAATAATGCCATAAAATTTACGAAAGTCGGGGAGGTAGCCCTCACTGTGACCCTGGTCAAGGAAACTGATTCGCATGCAACCTTGCGGTTTGCTGTTAGAGACACCGGCATCGGCATTCCTGCCGATCGTATAAAGCGTTTGTTCCAGTTATTTTCCCAGGTAGATTCTTCTACCACGAGAATGTACGGCGGCACCGGGCTGGGGTTGGCGATTTCCAAACAGCTTGCCGAGATGATGGGTGGTCAGATAGGTGTGGAAAGCGAAGAGGGTAAAGGATCAACGTTCTGGTTTACGGCAATACTGGAAAAACAACCTTCTGTCCGGCAACGACTGCCATATGAACCTGGCGTTATCGAGAATATGCGTGTGCTGGTTGTTGATGACAATCATACGAACCGATGTATCTTTAGGGCATATCTCGAATCGTGGCGTTGCAGGGTTGATGAGGCTGCCTCGGCTGGGGAGGCGATGAAAAAGCTTCATGATGCTATCGATGAAGGTAATCCGTTTCAGATTGCCTTGCTTGACCGTTGTATGCCAAAGGTGGATGGAGAATCACTTTGCAAGGAAATCAAGGCGTGTCCGCAACTCAAAGACCTGTTCCTGGTGATACTGACTTCGGTTGGCATGCGTGGAGATGATGAGTATTTTAAAAGGCTGGGATTTGCGGCGTATCTGCTCAAGCCAGTAAAACAATCACAGTTGCTCGAATGTTTCAGAATTATTACTGGAAAAACTGCGGGTGTCGGAAAAGATGCTCCAGGTCAGATCGTTACGCGTTATTCCATATCCGAGGATCACAAGCGACGTCTTCGCATCCTCGTGGCAGAGGACAACGTTATCAATCAGAAGGTTGTCATGCGAATTTTGGAGAAGAAACTTGGATATACGGCTGATGTAGTTAATAATGGGAAGGAGGCCATCGAATCGCTAGAGAGATTGGATTACAACCTTGTTCTGATGGATTGCCAGATGCCAGAGGTGGACGGTTATGAGGCTACCCGTATCATCCGTAATGAGAATTCATCTGTTAGGAATCATAATATCCCGATAATAGCCATGACTGCCAACGCCATGAATGGTGACCGCGAAAAGTGTCTTGATACAGGCATGAACGATTATGTTACCAAACCAGTTAGCATGCAGGTACTTGCTGATGCAATTAAACGGAACCTCCATGATGGAATAGAGCAACCCTCGTCGGCTTCGCTATCAATGTAAACTGGTTTTAGGGTGGCACGGACAAACTTGTTTGTCCGTGCCTTCTTGTAAACTATACAGTTTAAAATCCTGTAGGTATGGGTGGCGACTATCCCCCGCTGGCGGGGGTAGGGGGTGGAAAAGGAACACGAAAACAATGCGGGAAAAACCAAAAGCCGATGAAACCAATAATTACGCCTACAACAAATGGTTGCAACCGTTTGCAAACAACCTGCGTAAGAAAATGACGAAAGCAGAGGCTTGTCTGTGGAAATATGCCCTGCGTGCCGGACGGATTAAGGGTTATCAATTCAGAAGGCAAAGGGCCGTGCTGCAATACATCGCGGACTTTCTCTGTAAAGAATTAAAGCTGGTAATTGAGGTTGACGGGGTAACTCATTTAGATGATGAAACTGGGGAAAAAGATAAGCAGAAGTCCCGCGCGCTTGAAAGCGCTGGATTTACCATAATCAGGTTTACAGACGAAGATGTATTGAAGAATATGAGCGGTGTTATACAGAGGATTGAAAAGGTGGTAGACGCGATCGGACTGTCCGGTCCACCCCCCTATCCTCCGCCAGCGGGGGACAAGTGAAGACGACCCGGCGGGGCGTCTTTACCAGAACAAGGGGTTGGTGGTAATTATAGATGCTTAACTTAACACGTATGGGTTTGCGGCTCGTTCCCAAACCATGTGCTGAGCCAGTTGAAGCATCTGTTTGGGAACAAGCAATGAAAGGCCGCTGCCAAAGGCAGCGTAATTTTTCAGGTGAAAATGTAAGGAGGAATTTTAGCATGAAAGCAAATTCAAATGATATCACTGATTGCAGTGAAGAAAAGTGGCTAAACGATGAGACGGTCTTTGACAAGGATGATGCTCTCAAAATAAACGGTGACGAAGAGGAATTTCTCAAAGAACTGGCGGAAATGTTTATTGATGACTTTCCTGAGCAAATATCATTAGTAGAGAAGGCTGTTAATATTCGTGATAGTAATGCCCTGGAAAAATCAGCCCATAAACTGAAGGGGGCAGTTGCCAATTTTGGGAAAAATACTGTGTTTAAAGCAGCATTGAGCCTGGAAATGATGGGAAGAGAAAACAGATGGGACGACGTTGAAGAAACTTATGGGGCTTTGACACGAGAAGCAGAACGTCTTGTGTATGCGTTAAGAGAATTTGTTAAATCTAAATAATAATTGCGTTTTGACCCTGAATATGTTATGAGCACACAGGAACAGGCAATTGAGAGAGGGCAATAGGCAGTGAAATAAATGGTTTTAGGTGGTATATGAAAATATTAATAGCAGAAGACGAAAATACTACACGGCGCAGATTAGAGAAATTTTTGGAGGACATGGATTATGAGGTTATATCGTGCAAGGATGGTCTTGTTGCCTGGGAGGTCATTCAGTCTGAAAATGCCCCAAACCTTCTAATCCTCGATTGGATGATGCCAGGTATGAATGGCGTGGAGATATGCCGCAAGGTTCGGGAACAGGCCAGAGAACCCTATACGTATATCCTGTTGCTTACCATGAAAAACAAGCAGGAGGATATTGTCTGTGGAATGGAAGCGGGTGCGGACGACTATATCACCAAACCATTCAATCAAAATGAACTCAGGGTGCGCCTGAAAGCTGGAAGGCGTATTGTCGAATTGAATAAAGAGCTTTTAGACGCGCGCAATGTCTTGCGTAAAAAGGCCCTCTATGATGAGCTGACCGGTTTATATAATCGTCACTATATGGTGGAAATCCTTGAGAAGGAGTATTCCCGTGCATTAAGATATCAAACCGATTTATCCTGTCTGCTGATTGATATAGATTATTTCAAAGTCGTTAACGATACTTTTGGACATATTTTCGGTGATTTCATATTACGTGAATTTTCTGCTTGTTTAAAACGAGAAGCAAGAAAGCATGACTTTGTTTTTCGATATGGTGGGGAAGAGTTCATGATACTTCTTCCCAATACGGGCATTGAAGGGGCACGGAGTGTAGCTGAAAAAATTCGCTCTGTCTGTGAGTCAAAAGCGTATAAGGATGGAGCTAATGTAACAATTGCAACCGTGAGTATAGGTGTGGCATCTGTAAAACATCATCAGCCATCCGAAAGTAAAGAACTTGTAGCATTTGCAGACAAGGCTCTTTACCGCTCCAAAACAGAGGGGAGAAATAGAGTCAGTGTTTACGTGAAAGATTCTTCAATGCAATCTATAGAAGGTAAGGTTAACGAGACAAGAGATTTCGGCTATCTGAAAGAAAACATTTCATCTGTTTTGGAAAAAACAAAAAAGGCATCTATCCAATCTTTGTGTCTCATGGTTCGAAATTTGGGAGCCTCTAAATACGAGAAGCACAATCATCAAGTCATACAATATATTGGACTCATAGGGGAAAGGTTTAATCTTTCCCCTTCTATCATAGAGTCCTTTAAAAACGCCGCGTTGCTTCATGACAACTTTAAAATCCTGCTGAAAAAGACGTTAAAAAGTAAAAGCAAAGGGCTGAAAACCAGAGATAGGCTAGAGATTGAAAGCCATCCCGATATGATGGCAGAACTGACGGAGCTATTCAACTTTTTTGCCAATGAAGGATCGCTTCTTCAGCATCATCATGAAAATTTTGATGGTTCTGGTTATCCTGTGGGGCTCAAAGGTAATGAAATACCTCTGGGTGCCAGGATATTTGCCATAGCCGATGCAATAGTTGCCATGTTATCTGAACGACCTTTTAGGAAAAGCCTTCCGCCTGAAAAGGTTATTGAAGAATTCGCTGATAATGCCGGAAGGCAGTTTGATCCCAAACTTGTTTTTATGTTATTTGATATCATTGAGAAGCAAGGACTGCTCTCTGTTCCAGAAGCAGTTTTAATGAAGGCGAAGGAAAAAGTGCAAGAAGCCATGGTTAAATGTTATTCTTGAATCCATAAAATCTAGACGCTTACTCATGAAAAAGAGAAGTAGTTAATATGAATTTTGATAAAATTTCTATACTCATTTCTAAGATAAATTCCATCCCCACGTTGCCAACTGTGGCGTGCAAGGTTATGGAAATTACTGCCGATCCGAATAGTTCGGCAAATGACCTTACGAAAGTTATTATCCCTGATATATCTCTGAGCACAAAGCTACTTAAAATGGCCAATTCCGCTTTTTTTGGAGCTACAAGGGGGGTTACCTCACTGCAACACGCTATAACGGTTTTGGGCTTTAAAGAGGTTAGAAACCTGGTTATATCCGCAGTTGTATTTGAGAGTTTTATGAAAATTAAGAAAGATGGAAATTATGACATTGGGAAATTTTGGAAACATTCATTTATTTGCGGTCTTGCAGCAAAGATTATTGCGACCGAGCTTAAAAAGGTGAGTAATGAATTTTTTGTGGCAGGTCTCATTCACGATATAGGGAAGCTGGTCATATACATTACTTTACCTAATGAATTTTTTAAACTGGTTAAAGTTACAAAGCGTTTGAAATTGAAATTCATGGCCTTTGAGACAGAGAAAAGAGTCATTGGAATGACTCATGACGAAGTTGGAATGAGGCTTCTGAAAAAGTGGATGTTTCCGGAAAGCTTAATGACAGCTATTGGGTTTCATCATCGCCTCCAGGAAACAGACAAAAAATCTCTTTTACCAGTAGCTGTACACATTGCTGATATATTTGCCCATATCTATGAGATGCAAACAGTGGTTGAAGAGGATGTCCCGCTTAAGGCAGAAACACTTTTTCCTGATATTATCAAACTGGCTCAATCGTATGGAATAGAATGGGATGTGTCCGATCTGAACAGGCTTCAACAGGCGTTGGCAGAGAGTATAGAAAAAGAGGCGGTTACATTTAGCCTGTTCTTTGGGAATTAATGTAGTTGTCAGATATTCTAGCCACCTATTTGCCCGGAGTCCTTACTTTTTTGAAGTAAGATTTATAGGGTTATAAAACCTTTTCGATGCATTTCCCTCGATAGATTGCGTTCCTCTATTTTATTCGGAAAAGAACTAAAAAAGTAGGAAAATGAAAACATTATTGGTTGTAGTTGTTCTGGGACTTTCAACCTTTTTTGGTCTCATAGTACCCCTCAACGCACAGCAAAAGAAAGAAGATGATGTATTGCTCTTCTTAATGGCGGCCAGAAACGCAGCGAAGGCAGGATGGGCCAATAAAGCCATTCAACGATACGAAGCTTACCTCAAAAAAATCCGGAAGATAAGGATGTTGCATTGGAATTTGCCGATTATTTACAAGATAATGGATACTATCAGAAGGCGGGGATTCATTACGATATTTTAATACAAAAAATGGAAGATGTGCGGGAAGGGAAGGATGATTTTACCAAAAAACTTATGCTGCATGCAGCCCGAAATGCGATCAAATATAAGAATGAAGAACGTGCCGTTGAGTATTATAGGCAAGCATTATCGCTCGTTGCGGATGATTCAACGGTTGCTCTGGAAATTGCTGGTGTCTTCGCCGGGCTAGAGAGGTTTGAAGAAGCCCTTGAACTGTGCGAAAAGATTTTACGTAATGGTCCGCAAAATCTGGAAACACT